>JALYZQ010000028.1 GCA_030948805.1 Actinomycetota bacterium
GGACCCCGAGCGCCGCTGGCGCTCGGACCTCGGTTTGCGGACCGGGCTGGTGGCGGCGTGAGCGCTGACTCCGCGACACGCGTACTGCTGCTGGGGGGAAGCTCGGAGATCGGACTGGCCATCATCCGCCGCCTGCGCGACGACGGGCCGGTCAGCGCGGTGCTCCTCGGTCGCGACCGGGCGCGGACCCAGGACGCGGCCGCCGGGCTGGAGAAGGCCGGGGTCACCCCGGTCCGAATCGAGGTCAGCGACGCCGATGACGTCTCCGGCCATGAGGCCGCCGTGGCGGCAGCCGTTGAGGGCGGTGTGGACATCGTGGTGGCCGCGGTCGGCCGGCTCGGCGCTCAGGCCGGGCTCGACGCCGACGCCGGCGAGGCCGAGGAGGTCATGCGGGTCAACTTCGTCGGGCTGGGAAGCTTGATGCTCCACAGCCTGCGCCGCCTGCGCCATCAGGGTCGCGGAACGTTGATCGTGCTGTCCAGCGTGGCTGCGGAGCGGCCCCGAGCCAGCAACGCGATCTACGGGGCGGCCAAAGCGGGACTCGACGCGCTGGCTCAGGGACTGGGCGACGCCACCGCGGGTAGCGGCGTGCGGGTACTCGTGGTCCGTCCCGGCTTCGTGACCACCAAGATGACAGCCGGCCTTCAGGCGGCGCCCATGGCCACCACGCCTGAGGCGGTGGCCGAGGCGACCGTGCGCGGTCTGGCTTCGCGCGCCCACACGATCTGGGTCCCGAGCCGTCTGCGCTGGGTGTTTGCCATTCTCAGGCACCTCCCTCGCGCCCTCTTCAGGCGCTTGCCACTGTGAGCTCGAAGCCGATCGTCATCGACGTGATCGCCGCGGTGATCATCGCCGCGCTGGTGTTGATCCTCGAACCCGGCGTGGCCATCGCGGCCATCCTGGCCCTGATCCTGCTCGCCGTGTGCGGGGTCGGCTACCTGGTCGACCGGCGCCGTCTGCACCACTAGCGATCACTATGCCTTGGGTGAGGTCCACACGGCGCGCAGGCGTCGCTGAAGCTCACCGGCCAGCTCGGTGATGGCCACCCGCTCCTGGGTCAGGCTGTCGCGATCGCGCAGTGTGACCGTGCGATCCTGGAGCGTCTGATGGTCGATGGTGACCGCCCAGGGTGTGCCGATCTCATCCTGGCGGCGGTAGCGGCGCCCGATCGCGCCGCCCTCGTCGTACTCGGCCTGGACCAGCTCGCGCAGCTCACGGTAGACCTCGCGGGCCAGCTCGGGCTGGCCGTCCTTGCGCACCAGGGGCAACACCGCGACCTTGACCGGCGCCAGTAGCGGATGCAGGCGCAGCACGGTGCGCGTCTCACCCTCGATCTCATCCTCGTCGTAGGCATCGACCAGGAAGGCCAGCATCGCGCGGTCCGCTCCCGCCGCCGGCTCGATCACGTGAGGCACGTAGCGCTCGCCGCTGGCCGAGTCCACGTACTCGAGCTTCTGGCCGGAGTGCCGGGCGTGCTGGGTCAGGTCGAAGTCACCGCGGTTGGCGATTCCCTCGAGCTCCAGCCATCGGGCTCCGCCGGCTTCGCCGGTGGACGGATAGTCGTACTCCACATCGCTGGTCGCGCTCGAGTAGTGAGAGAGCTCGTCGGTGCCGTGGGCGCGCAGGCGCAGATGATCAGGGCGGATTCCCAGGCGGATGTACCAGTCCCGGCGCTCGCCCAGCCAGTGCTCATGCCACTTCTCGGCCTCGGACGGGGGCACGAAGAACTCCATCTCCATCTGCTCGAACTCCCGGGTGCGGAAGATGAAGTTGCCCGGCGTGATCTCGTTGCGAAAGCTCTTGCCGATCTGGGCGATCCCGAAGGGGGGACGCTTGCGAGAGAACTGCAGGTAGTTCTTGAAGTTCAAGAAGATGCCCTGCGCGGTCTCGGGTCGCAGGTAGACGGTTGCTCCCTCCTCCCGCACCGGACCCACGGTGGTCTCGAACATGAGGTTGAAGTCCCGCGCCTCGGTCAGGTCGCAGTCAGGGGTCTGGCCCGGATGCTTGGATGGCTTGCGCCCGCAGGCCGAGACGTCCAGGTGGTCGGCCCGGAAGCGCAGCTTGCAGGTGCGGCAGTCGACCAGGGGATCGGTGAAGCCGGCCAGATGGCCGCTGGCCTCCCACGTGCGGGGATGCTGGATGATGGCCGAGTCCAGGGCGACCACGTCATCGCGCTCCTGGAGCATGGCGCGCCACCACTGCCCCTTGACGTTGTTCTTGAGCAGCACCCCGTAGTGGCCGTAGTCGTAGCTGGAGCTGATCCCACCGTAGATCTCGCTGCTTGCAAAGACGAAACCGCGTCGCTTGCACAGCGAAACGATCTTGTCCATGGTCACGCTGTCGGTCGCCATCGCGCGGCCGATGCTAGCCGCCGGTGGTGCCCTGACCACTTGCGCAGACGCCTATGCCCGTGGGGCGTAGCGAAGGTTGGGCGGCAGGCGGCGACTTGGCACTCGCCGCCTGAGAGTGCCAGGGCCCTTGTCTATACTCGCCGGGCGATGCCGATCTACGAATACCGGTGCCAGAAGGGCCACCTCTTCGAAGTCCGGCAGAGCTTTTCCGATGCTCCGGTGACTCAGTGCGAGGTCTGCGGCGCCCCGGTACAGCGCGTGTTTCGTCCCATCGCTGTGCACTTCAAGGGCTCAGGCTTCTACAACACCGACTACGGCACGCGCCAGCGTTCGCGGGAGATGAACGAGGCCAAGGAGAGCGCCAAGACCGAGGGCGGCAAGGACGGGGCCAAGGAGGGTGGCAAGGAGGCCGCCAAGGAGACCAAGAGCGCGGGCTCTGAGTCCGGTTCGAGCTCCTCCAAGTCGGACTCGGGCACCGGCGGGGCCAAGAAGCCCGAGACCAAGGCCTCCTAGTACCCGCCCCGCCGGCCTCAGCCGTTCATCAGCTTCGACACCGCCCGATGCACGTCGCCCGGGGAGGCGACCAGGGCCGACTCGCCGTCGGGCAACGTCGTCCCGCCGGTCGGCTTGAGGATCCGGGTCGGAGCCGAGCCGCCCGTCTCAGCGGCGGCGAACAGGCTCAGCAGAGTCAAGGGACCCATGTCCGTGCGCAGGGTCTTGGGCGCGTACCAAGACGCCCAGGGGAGATGGAAGAAGGTCAGGGGGGAGAGCAGCCTGGACTTGATCGAGTTGAGGATCTTCTGCTGGTAGCCAGCTCGGGTCAGATCGTTTGAGGCTGCGTTGCAGCGGTTCTCCCGGGTTCGGGCCAGGGTGAGGGCCTGGATGCCGGTCAGATGGTGACTGCCGGGACGCAGGAACAATGAGAAGCCGCCGTTGCGCACGCCGCCGCTGATCTCCGAGCAGATCCGTCCGGTGCTCACGTCGACGCCGCCGATGGCGTCGATGAACTTGGGAAAATTGGCCAGGTTGATGACGATCAGATGGTTGACCCTGACACCCGTGAAGCGTTCGACGGTCTTGATGGCCAGCGCCGGCCCTCCGTAGGCATAGGCGGCGTTGATCTTGCTGGCCCCGAAGCCCGGGATCTGCGCCATCGTGTCGCGGGGGATCGAGAGCCGGCGCGAGGTCCCACCGCCGATCCGCCACAGCATCATCGTGTCTGAGCGACTGCCCTTGTCACTGGTGTTCGCGCCCGCCTCCTTGGAACCCTTGGGTCGCTGGTCGGTACCCAGCACCAGGACCGTGTCGGTCGAGAAAAGCATGTTGCTCCCCGGCGTCAGGGCGGCCTGCGCCGAGTTGGGCAAGCTGCCGCTCTCCTGCTGGGCGCTGATTAAGAACAGCACCACCGACAGCAGCAGCCAAGCCACGATCGCCAGCGCCACCCACTTCAGTGCCCGGCCGGGGGTAAAGCGCCGTCTGCCCGTGGCTCCGGCGCCGGGATCGGCGCGCCGGCCGTCGCGGGCCAGGGCGACCTCGTCCTCCCCACGCAGACGCGAGCGCAGCCCCCGCGGATTGGCGCGGTAGACCTTGTAGGGCGGGGGCGAAGCGTCACCCGGGCCGGCCGGGCGTCCGGGGGGCGCGGACGCGCCGCGGCCTTTGGCGCCGGCGCGGTAGACGCGGTAGGGAGGGTCCTCGCTGGGAGCTGGGTTACGGGGTTTATCGGCCATTTCAGTGGTCGGCTGGCACTGCATATAGTGACGACATGCCGGTGCGGCGCACTATCGGCGTCGACCTGGGCGGAACCAAGCTGCTGGCCGGCGCCGTCGATCCGGAGCTTCGCGTCCACCACCGTGCACAGCGAACTGTTTCGGGTCTGGACCAGCGTACCCTGCTCGACATCATCGTCGACGCGGTGCAGGAGGTCCGCGCCGCCGCCGGGGACGGCGTAGAGGCGGTGGGTTTCGGGATCCCCAGCCTGATTGATCAGCGTTCCGGAATTGCCGTCGTGGCCGTGAACCTGCCCCTGTTCGACATCGCTTTCGCCGATCTGATGGCCGAACGTCTCGACCTTCCGGTGTTCGTGGACAACGACGGCAACACGGCCGCCCTGGCCGAGCATCGCGCCGGGGCCGCCTCGGGATTCACCGAGGCCGTAGTGATGACGATCGGCACCGGGATCGGTGGTGGGCTCATCCTTCGCGGGAGGCCCTACCGGGGGGCGATCGGGTCCGGCGCTGAGCTGGGTCACCTGGTGATCGACTTCCACGGTCCGGCCTGCCAGGGCAACTGTCCGGGGCGCGGCTGCGTGGAGACGTTCGCCTCCGGGACGGCCTTGGCCCGTGAGGCGCGCCGTCTGGCCGCCGAGCAGCCGCATTCGGGACTGGCTCGGGCTCAGGCCGACGGGCGCGAGCTGGCCGGTCCGCTGATCACCGAACTGGCCCACGACGGCGACGGGGCGGCCATCGAGGCCGTGGAGCTGATCGGCTCGAGGCTGGGGATTGCCCTGGCCAGCCTGGTCAACGTGCTCAACCCGGAGGTGGTGGTGATCGGGGGCGGCGTGATCGCAGCCGGCGAGCTGCTGCTGGCCCCGGCTCGAGCCGAGGTGGCCCGGCGGGCGCTTCCGCCCTCCCGTGACGTAGTCCAGATAGTCGCAGCTCGCTTTGGCGTCGAGGCCGGGATGGTGGGCGCGGCCGCACTGGCCTATGACGGACTGGACGGCCGGTCGCCGTGAGCGCGGGGCGGCTGATCGTCTGCCCGACTCCGATCGGCAACCTGGAGGACGTGACGCTGCGCGTGCTGGCGGCATTGCGCGAGGCGGACCTGGTGGCGTGCGAGGACACCCGCCGTACGCGGATCCTGCTCGACCGCTACGGGGTCGCCGGGCGGCTGGTCAGCTACCACGAGCACAATGAGCGCGCCCGCTCCGACGAGCTGGTCGCGCAGATGCGCGATGGGGCGACGGTGGCGCTCGTCTCCGATGCCGGCATGCCGCTGGTCTCCGATCCGGGCCTGATCCTCGTCCAGGCGTGCATGGCCGCCGGGCTGGGGGTCGAGGTGCTGCCCGGGCCTTCGGCGGCGCTGAGCGCGCTCGTGGCCAGCGGGCTGGCGGCCGAGCGCTGGCAGTTCGTCGGCTTTCTCCCGCGCAAGAAGACCGAGCTCCAGCGCGTCCTTCAGGCACCCGACACGCTCGTGGCCTTCGAATCGCCGAACCGGTTGGCCGCCTCGCTCCAGGCCCTGGCCGCGCTCGACCCCGACCGGCCCGTCGCCGTCTGCCGCGAGCTGACCAAGCGCCACGAGGAGATCGTCCGCGGCAGCGCCGCCGAGCTGGCACAGCGCTACGCCGGGGCGCCGCCCAAGGGGGAGATCGTGCTCGTCCTCGGTCCGGCCACGACGAAGACCATCGATCTCGAAATGCCCCTGACACAGCTGCGAAAGCTCATTGACGCCGGCGCCAAGCCGCGGCCGGCCGCCCGTGTCGTCGCCGAGTTGACTGGGGTCAGTGCCAACGCGCTGTACGCGGCCCTGACGTCCTAGTCATGTTCGATGCACCACCGCGGGCCGTCTTTCTGCACCCCAACGACGGCTGCCTGACCGCGGCGCGCGTACTGATCCGGCGGGGCGTCTCCGTGCACCTGCTGGCGACCGGCGAGTACCGCTACGTCCTCGCCGCGCGCGGCGTGACCGGCCGCGTGATGCCCGACATGCGCGCTGATCCGCGGCCGTGGCTGCACGAGCTCCACACGCTCGGCGAGGCGGTCGTGTTCTGCGGCTCCGATGCCGCGACCGAATGGGTCACTACGCACCGTGCGCAGCTCGACGAGCGGCTGCGCACGTTCGAGTCGGCCGACCGTGTACACGTGGAGCTGATGGACAAGCGCAAGCTGTACCGCACGGCCGCTCAAGCCGGCGTGCGGGTCCCGTGGATGGTCCAAGTTGCCACTAGGGAGCAGCTGGCCGAGCAGCTCGGCGATCTGCGATTCCCCTGCGTGGTAAAGCCGACCCTCGGCCACATCGCCAAGCGGCTGCTCGGCAGCGGCACGCTTCGGGCCGACTCACTGCGCGAGCTGGCCGCCGTGGCCGCGCCGCTGCTGGATCGCGCCATCCCGTTCCTGCTCACTGAGCTCGTGCCCGGCCCCGAGACCGCGCTTGAGGGAGCGGTCCTGGTGCGCCGCGCGAACGGCAGCTACGCGCTCGAGTACGGCCGGCGCAAGCTCCGCCAGTGGCCGCTGGACTACGGCATGGGGTCGCTGCTGGAGGCCGCCGACGTGCCGGAGACGCTGAGGCTCGGCCGGCGGCTGCTCGACCACGCCGGCTATGTCGGCATCGCCTCCTGTGAAACCAAGCGCCACGCGCACACGGGCGAGCTCTGCCTGATCGAGGTCAACGTCCGGATCCCGGCCAACTTCGGCCTCTCCGAGGCGTGCAGGGTCGACGGGGTCTGGCGGCTCTACGCCACCCTGGCCGGCCTCGCGCTCGGCCGCCAGCCCGTCCAGCGCTACGGCAGCAAGGTGGTGCTCCCGCAAAAGGACGCCCAGGCCGCACTGGCTCGCTGGCGGCGCGGCGACGCCTCATTGCCCCAGATCGCCCGCAGCTTGCGCGGCGTCCGTGACGCCGGCGCTCTGTCTGTGCGCGACCCTGCGCCCGCGCTCGCCCAGCTGCGCCAGATTGCCCGCTGTCGGCGGGGCGCGCCGACGAGCTAATCGGACTCGACGAAGTACGCGTCTGAGCCCTGGCCGCTTGAGTAGTAGCGGCTGGTCACGGTCTTCTTGCGCGTGAAGAAGTCCACCGCGTCGGGCCCGTGGGCGTGCAGGTCACCGAGGAAGCTGTCCTTCCAGCCACTGAAGGGGAAGAAGGCCACCGGCGCGGCCACGCCGATGTTGACCCCGATCATGCCGGCCTGGACCTCATGGCGGTAGCGGCGGACCGACGCGCCGGACTCGGTGAAGATGGAGGCCCCGTTGCCGAAGCGGCTCGCGTTGACGATCTCGATAGCCGCGTCCAGACTGGCCGCGCGGATCACGCTGAGCACGGGCCCGAATACCTCCTCGCGGGCGATATCCATGTCCACGGTGACCTCGTCGAGGATCGTGGGAGCCAGGAAGCTGCCCCCGCCGTTGTCCGGAGCTCCGCGGCCGTCGACGGCAAGCTCAGCGCCAGCTCGCGCGCCACGCTCGATCCACTCTTCGATCCGCTCGCGGGCGGCCGGGGAGATGACCGGGCCCACGTCGACCCCCTCGCGGCTTGGGTCGCCGACGGCCAGGGTGCGGGTGGCCTTGATCAGGGGCTCCATCAGCTGCTCATGCGCATCGCCCACCGTGACCACCTCTGAGCCGGCCATGCAGCGCTGGCCGGCGGCGCCGAAAGCCGAGCCGATAATGCCGTTTACGGTCTTGTCCACCACGGCGTCGGGCATGACGACCATGTGGTTCTTGGCTCCTCCCAGGGCCTGCACGCGCTTGCCCGCGCGGGCAGCTCGCTCATAGACCAGTCTGGCCACTGGGGCCGAGCCGACGAACGACACCGCGTCTATCCCGGGATGCTCGAGGATGCCATCGACGACCTCGCGCCCGCCGTTTACAAGGTTGACCACGCCCGGCGGGAGGTCCAGCGCGTCGAGCTCGGCAAAGGCGATCTGCTGGGTCAGGGGAACCTGCTCTGAGGGCTTGAGCACGAACGTGTTGCCACAGGCGATGGCGAAGGGCAGAAACCAGAACGGAACCATGGCCGGGAAGTTGAAGGGCACGATGGCCGCGCACACGCCCACGGGCTGGCGCACCGTCTGAGCGTCCACACCGCGGGCGACATCCTCGAGGATGCGGCCCTGCATCGTCGTCGGCACCGCGCACGCACACTCGACCATCTCGATCATCCGTGCCACCTCGGCCCGCGCGTCGCCGATCGTCTTGCCCATCTCGGCCGTGACCGACTGGGCCAGCTCCTCCTGGCGGTCGACCAGACGCTGGCGCAGTTCGAACAGCTTGCGCGCCCGGGCGATCACTGAGACCGCGCGCCACGCCGGGAGGGCATCGCGGGCGGCGGCGACGGCCGCATCGAGGTCGGCTCGGCCCGACAGCGGCACGCTGGCCAGCACGTGTCCGGTAGCCGGGTTGGTCACGTCGAGCGCCTCGGTGGGGTCGGTCGCCGGGGTCCATCGACCGCCCACATAGTTCTCCAGCTGGCGCGTGGGCGCTCCCCTGATCGCAGCGCTTCCCTCCACAGGGCGCAGGATAGCCTTGGCTGCTCGTGTCCTTCTACATCACCACGCCCATCTACTACGTCAACGCCCAGCCGCACCTAGGCCACGCGTACACGACGATCGCCTGTGATGTGCTGGCCCGTCACATGCGTCAGCGCGGTGAGGACGTGTTCTTTCTCACCGGGACCGACGAGCACGGTGAGCCGGTGGCCGACGCGGCTCACGCTCAGGGGGTCACGCCGCAGGAGCTGGCCGACCTCAACGCCGAGCGCTTCAAGGCCCTGGCTCCGCAGCTCGACGCCTCCAACGACTTCTTCATCCGCACCACCGATGAGGAGCACAAGCGCCGCGTGCAGGAGGTGCTGGAGCGCGTGCACGAGAACGGGCACACGTACAAGGGCCTGTACGAGGGTTGGTACTGCCCGCGCTGTGCCGACTTCAAGGTCGACAATGAGATCGCCGAGGGCAACCGCTGCCCGATCCACGAGATCCCCCTCGAGCGTCACTCCGAGGAGAACTGGTTCTTTCGGTTGTCCTCGTTTCAGGAATCGCTGGAGCGCGTGTATGCCGAGCAGTCAGAGTTCGTCATGCCTCCGCGCCACTACAACGAGGCGCGATCATTCATCGACTCGGGGTTGCAGGACGTGTCTCTGTCCCGGGCCCGGCTGAACTGGGGCGTGACGGTGCCCTGGGATCCCAGCCATGTGTTCTACGTGTGGTTCGACGCGCTGCTCAACTACTACACGGCACTCGGCTACGCGCGGCCCGGCCAGGACCTGACGGCTGAGTTTTGGCCCGCGACCTTTCACGTCATCGGCAAGGACATCCTCAAGTTCCACACCGTCTTCTGGCCTGCCCTGCTGATGGCCGCCGAGCTCCCGCTGCCCGAGCACGTGTTCGTGCACGGCTTCCTGCTCGGCGCCGACGGGCGCAAGATGAGCAAGTCGCTGGGCAACGTGCTCGACCCGTTTGCGGTCATCGATGCCTATGGCACCGACGCCCTGCGCTTCTACCTCATGCGCGATGTGGCCTTCGGGGGCGACGGCGCGGTGGGCATGGAGGCCGTCAACGCGCGCTACGAGGCTGAGCTGGCCAATGAGTACGGCAACCTGGCCAGCCGCACACTGGCCATGATCCGCCGCTATCGCGACGGGACGGTCCCCGACGTCGCCGTCGACCCGGAACTGGCGGCTGAGTTCGCCCCGCTTCCCGGGCGCGTGTGTGAGCTGCTGGACCGCGCTGAGATCACGCAGGCCCTGGAGCACATCTGGGTCCGCGTGCGCCGCTGCAACCGCTACGTCGAGGAGCGCGAGCCGTGGCAGCTGGCCAAGGACCCGGCGGCGGCCGACCGACTGGACGCCACCCTGGCCTCCCTGGCCGAGGCGGTGCGCGTGCTCAGCGTGCTCCTGGTGCCGTTCATGCCCACCAGCACCGAGCGCCTGCTCACCGCTCTGTCGGCTCCGGAGGCCGACTTCGCCGCGGCCCAGTTCGCCGCTCGCGGAGGTGGGCGCAGCGTGGGGCAGCTGGCGCCCCTGTTTCCCAAGCGCGGTTGACCGTGGTCGACAGCCACACCCATCTCGACGCCTGCCAGCCCGACAACGCCGAGCTCGTGGCCGCTGCTGTACAGGCCGGAGTGAGGCGCCTGGTCACGGTGGGAACCGATGGGACGTCCTGCCGCGCCGCGCTGGCCGCGGCCGAGGACTTCCCCCAGGTGTACGCGGCCGTGGGGCGCCATCCGAATCAGGCCGCTGGCTTCGACGACGCTGACCTGGCCGAGCTCGAGGCGCTGGCCAGTCATGAGAAGTGCGTGGCCATCGGGGAGACTGGCCTGGACTACTTTCGCGACTACGCACCCCGCGAGGATCAGCGCTGGGCGTTCGAGGCCCAGATCGACTTGGCTCGCCGCACTGGCAAGCCGCTGGTCATCCACACGCGGGCGGCCGATGACGACACCCTCGCTCTGCTGCACGCGCGCGCCGGCGATCTCAAGGTGATCCTGCACTGTTTCTCCATGCCCGGGCGAATCGCCGAGTGTCTCGAGCACGAGAGCTGGTGGGTCTCGTTCGCGGGCAACAGCACCTACCCCAAAGCCCAGGAGCTGCGCGTGGCCGCCCTGCGGGTCCCCGGGCCGCGTTTGCTGGTCGAGACCGACGCCCCCTACCTGTCTCCGCAACCGGTACGCGGCCAGCCCAACACGCCGGCCAACGTGACCCTGACCGCGCAGGCCCTGGCCGTCGAGCGCCGTCTGAGTTACGAGGACCTGGAGCACGAGATCGAGCTCAGCGCGGCCGCGGTCTTCGGCTGGTGAGGATGGGTGGGCGCCGGGGCTCGCGTCAGCGTGAGCTGGGCCAGAACTTCCTCGTCGACGCCAACATCCTCGCCGTGATCGAGCGCCTGGCGAGCTTGGGCGGCCATGACGTGGTACTGGAGGTCGGCGGCGGGCCCGGTGGGCTCTCCGAGCGCCTGGCGCCGGCGGTCGGCCACCTCCATGTCGTAGAGGTCGACCCCCGCCTCGAGACCGGACTGCGCGACGTGCTGACTCGGTTTGCCAACGTCAGCCTGCACATGGCCGATGCGACCGCCTTGGACCTGACCGCGCTGGCCCCCGCGCCGACCAAGATGGTGGCCAACCTGCCCTATGGCGTGGCGGCCAGGGTGCTCTTGAGCACGATCGCCGATCTGCCATCGATCACGCGGTGGGTGGTGATGGTGCAGCGGGAGGTCGGGGAGCGCTTCGCCGCCGCTCCGGGGACGCCGGCCTACGGGGTGCCCTCCGTGCTGGCCCAGATGGCCTGCGAGGTCAAGGTTCTGCGACCGGTATCGCGTCACGTGTTCAGACCAGTGCCCAACGTGGACTCGGTCCTCCTCGGTCTGGAGCGCGGCGGGTCCGGGGCCGACGACGCTCTGGCCGCGCTCGTCCACGGCGCGTTTGCTCACCGGCGCAAGGCGCTGGCGGGGTCACTCAATCTGGACCCGAGATTTGGCCCCGATGTTCGGGAACGGGCCCGGACGGCGCTGGTGGCCCTCGGCCATCCGGCCGACGAGCGCGCTGAGCGCCTGTCTCCGGCGGAGTTCCGGGAGCTGGGGAGGAGGCTGGCCGCGTGAGCGCCGCGCAGATTTCCGCCTACGCGAAGGTCAACCTGTGCCTGTTTTTGGGCCAACGGCGTGAGGACGGCCGCCATGACCTCGTCACCCTGCTCGAGACCGTCGAGCTCGCCGACCAGCTCGAGGTCACGCCCTCGGGGTCCGGATCTGATCAGGTGATCTGCCCTGGGGTCCCGGGTCCCAACCTGGTCTCGGCAGCGCTGACCGGCCTGCGCTCAGCGGGTTGGGACGCGCCGGCGGTCAGAGTCGAGATCGACAAGCGGATCCCGGTGGCCGCCGGCATGGGCGGCGGGTCGGCCGACGCCGCGGCGATACTGCGCCACGCGCCGTCCCTGGCTGCGGTGGCGCCGGAGGTGGTTTTCGCGCTGGCCGCTTCGCTGGGCTCCGACGTGCCCAGCCAGCTCGATCCCGGTCCCAGCGTTGGCACGGGCGCCGGTGACCTGCTGCGCCCACTGCCCGATCCGGCACAGCACGGACTGCTGGTGCTCCCGCAGCCCGTGGGGCTCTCGACCGCCGACGTGTACCGGGCCGCCGACGGCCTTGACCGCGCGCGCAACCCCACCGAGCTGCTGGCCGTCGATGTGGCCCTCGAAGTGGAGGCGGCGCACCCAGGCTGGACGCTGCCGCCGTCACTGGTCGTCAATGAGCTCCAGGCCGCCGCTTTGACCCTGCGTCCGGAGATCGCTCGGGCACTGGCGGCGGCGCGTGGGGCGGGGGCCGAGCGGGCCATCGTGTGCGGTTCGGGTCCGACGGTGATTGGGGTCTTCTGGGGCCCGGACGGCCTGGTTCGGGCAACGGTGGCCGCCGAGGCGCTGGCCGGGCAGTTCCCGGGTGCGCTGGCCACCCGGCCCCGGCTCAGAGGGGTTGGCCGAGCGGTGGCGAACCCGTGAGCAATATCCCGCTAATTGCGACCGTTGCCGGCCGGGCCTTCTAGTCCGCGCCCAGTTTCGCCACAATTGTCCTGTCTGTCGTGAGCAACCAGTCCATCACCTACCTCGTCGGCGCGTGCCTGGGCGTGCTCGGTCTCAGCGCCTTCGCCACGCTGGTCCTGGTCCCCGCCGTGACCTCTTTTCGGCGTCCGCTGGAGCGTGTGGCGGTCGTCGTCCTGTCGGCCTATGTGCTGGCGGCGCTGGTCGGGCTTGGCGTCTTGCTGGGGGCACTGATCATCCTCGAGTGGCCGCGCGTTTTCTGATCGCGCCGGTTACGAGGTGAATGAGTTGACCGACAGCGCTCAGCGGCGAGCGCCGGACCTTGGCGCCTTTGCCGCCATCACCGATGCCGTGGAGGCCGGCGCGGGGCTGCCGGAGATCCTGCGTGCGGCGGCTCGGGCGCTGGACGCCAGCCTGATCCTGATCGATCGCTCGGCCACCGTGCTCGCCGTGGCGGCTCGGTCGCCCGCTGACGAGCGCTCACTGATGCGCGACGCCGATGGTGTGTCCACGATCGAGCTCAAGGTGGCCGACAGCGCGGTCGGCCAGTTGCGCATCCGCACCCGCGAGGGAACTCCAGACGGGGCGCTCATGCGCCTGGTCACCACACTGATCGCCTCTGAGGTGGAGCGGGTCCGCGCGCCCGAGCGGGCTTCCGAGGAGGCCGCCACCAGTTTCCAGCGCGCGGTGCTGGGTCGTGGCATAGGAGACCGCGATGACCTCATCGCCCGCGGCAAGGAGCTGGGAACCGACCTGTCTTCGGGCTCCAGCGTGGTCGTGGTCCGCGCCCACGCGCGCACCCCGACTGAGGATGACTGGCGCCGCCGTCTGCTCGCCGTGGCGGCGCGGGGTGCGCGCTCAATCGCCTCGGGCTCCATCGCCGCCCCGACTGAACTGGACGCGCCCGAGGCCGTGGTCCTGCTCCCCGACGGTGACGGTGACACGGGCCGTCGGGTCTCGGCGGCCATTCTGCGCGAGCTCGAATCTGGCCTGCCTGGCTTTGCCTTCGCGCTCGGCCGCAGCCGCCGGGTGGAGGATCCCCTCGATCTCCAGCGCGCGTTCAACGAGGCCCTGCTGGCCCTCAACGTGGCCGAGGGCGACAGTGAGCGTGTCGAGCTGGCCTACGAGCAAACCGGCACCTACCAGCTGCTGCTGCCCTACATGAGCGACCCCACCGAGCTGGGGCGCTTCTACCGCGAGACCGTTCGTCCCCTGGTCGCCTACGACGAGCAGTATGAGACCGACCTGCTCGGCACGCTGGCCACCTTCCTGGACTGCGACGCCAACGTCAACGCCACCGCGTCACGACTGATCACCCATCGCCACACGATCCGCTACCGCTTTGAGCGCGTGCGCGAGCTGACCGGGCTGGACGTCTCCTCCACCGATGGTCGCGAGAAGCTGTCGCTGGGCCTGAAGGCAATGCGCGTGCTGGGGATCGCCGCGCCGCACGGGCCGGCCAGTGAGCCCGGCGCGGCCGGCGGTCGGGTTCCCCGCTAGCCCAGCGCGGCTTGCACGGCGGCTGCGGATAGCTCCCCGGCTACGGTCAGCGCCTCGGTGCTCCGGCTGGCGCGGGCCAGCACGAAGGCGCCCTCCAAGGCACTGAGCATCCCGATCACCAGCTCCCGCGCCGTCGCCGGGGAGAGGCCAGTAGCCGTGAAACGCTCGACGCCGACCGAGATCCAGCCCTCGAACACCTCGGCGCAAGCGGCGCGCATGGGCTCGCTGGTGCTCGCTACCTCCAGGGCCACGGTGGCGATCGGGCAGGCGTCAGCGTAGTCGGTCGCCTGCAGGTGCTCTGCGGCGCCGGCAAAGAATGCCCGCACGCCGCTGGGCAGGTCCGGCGCCGGATCAAACACGGCCGGGATGAGCTGCTCGTACATGGCGCCGGAGACACGGATGGCCTCGGCGCCGAGCTGCTCCTTGCCCGCCGGAAAGAAGTGATAGATCGAGCCGAACGTGGCCTGGGCCTCGGTAACGATCTGCTTGACGCCGGTGGCCGCATAACCCTGGCGGCGCAGCAGCTCGGCGCTGGTATCGACGATCCGTTGGCGCGTTGCGTTCATGGGTTCTCCTCGGTCGGGCGCCGCGGCTGAGCCGCGCCTCTCGGCGTTCCGGTAGGGTAGCGCTAGAGCGATCTATTTAACGGAGGTGGCCGATGCTCTCCTGGCTGGCCCGAAAGCTGATCACCCACAACATGGCCCGCAGCCGGGCCGGCGACATCGAGCCCACGCTGAGGCTCGACGCCGCCGACGTGACGTTCCGCTTCCCGGGCGAGAACTCATGGGGCGGCGAGTACCACGGCAAGGAGCAGGTGCGCCGGTGGCTGGAGCGCTTTGTCGCCGCGGGCGTGCAGGTGTTCCCCGACGAGGTGGTTGCCGTGGGCTGGCCGTGGCGCAGCACGGTCTGCATCCGTGGCCACGCCTCGGTGCGCTCGCCCGAAGGCGAGACGGTGTACGAGAACCGCTTCGTGATCTGGGCCGCGCTGGGCTGGGGCCGGGTCAAGGAGTACGAGGTCTATGAGGACACCCAGAAGGCGGCGGCTCTGGACCGCTGGCTGGCCGAGCACCGGCCTGAGCTGGCCGCCATCCCGGCGACCTGAACGCCGCCGGGTCTAGCCTTCTTGGCTACGCCGGGCAATGCGCTCGTCCGCCCGGTCCTTGGCGGCGGCCGGGATCACGCGTCCGAGCCCTGAGCGGTGCTCGGCCACCCAGCGGTAGGCCCTCTCATTGACGGCGGGGACCCCGGCTAGGGCGCGGGCGGGCAGCTGACCGCCCGGCAGTAGCCAGACTGCGGTCGGCAGAGCCGCCCCGGCCGACTCGCGCCTGCCCGCAGGGGAGATGAGGTGCCAGGAGGCCATCCGCTGCTCGGGCGTGAGATCGGCCAGCAGGGCGTCCGCCTCGGGAGTTTGCAGGGCGACCGGCCGCAGACGCCGGCGGCGGTCGGCGCGGAGCAGGACCCCGAGCGACCACCGGCAGAATCCGCAATCGCGGTCGTAGAGCACGGTCCAGGATTCGCTCTCAGGGCGGGAGGTGGGGCTCATCGTCTGGGTAGGATCGCGGCCTGTGCCGATTGCGGTCATAACCGGCTCGGGTACCTACGCGCTACCCGGCTTTGAGCCCCGAGAAGCCCTGACCGTCCCGACCCCGTTTGGCGACGCCGACGTATCCCGGGGAGGCTTCGCGGGTACGGAGCTGCTTCATGTCTCACGCCACGGCACCGGGCACCGGCGGCTGTCAAACCACATCAACCATCGCGCCAACATCTGGGCGCTGCACAAGCTCGGCGCCCAAGCGGTCATCGGTTGTACCGCCTGCGGAGCCGTTGATCCGTCGCTGGCCCTGGGCTCCCTGGTCGTGTTCGGCGACCTGCACTTCCCGGTCAACCGCCTGCCCGACGGCTCGCTGTGCACGTTCTGCGTCGAGCCCGGAGATCGGCGGCGGGGGCACTGGATCCTTCACGGCGGCCCGTTCTCGGCCGAGCTGCGTTCGGCCCTACTGGCCGCGGCGGCCGAGGCTGGGCACGACGCCCACGCCGGCGGGGCCTACGGTCACGTCGACGGTCCGCGCTTCAACACTCCGGCCGAGATCGCCCAGCTGGCCGCCTGCGGCGTCGTCGCCGTTAGCCAGACCGGTGGTCCCGAAACGGTCCTGTGCGGTGAGCTCGAGCTCCCCTTCGCGCTGATCGGCTTTGTCACCGACTACGCCAACGAAGTTGTGGCTGGTGACCCGACGCCGGTGGCCAGGCTGATCGAGCTCATGGGGGCGAGCCCGGCTGTGTTCGCGGATGTGCTGGCCGGCGCGGTAACCCGCGTCGAGCGCGGACCAGTCAAGCCCGCAGGCACGATGTATCGCTTCGAGCAAGGCTGTTAGCCAGCTTTGACGGGCGTGCCAACCGTCCTCGTCCTGCCGCGGGGGCCGGGCACGGCGGCCATGGCCGCGCCGCTGGGTTTGCAGCGTGTCTCGACGCTGAGCACCCTGCTGCAGGAGCGGGCGCTGTCCGCCGCCGAGGCCGTGGCGCCGGGGTCGGTCCAGAGGCTCCCGGATCTCGGAGGCGACGGCTCGCTGGATGGGCTGGCGGAGGCGATCGCTCGCGTCTGGCCCCAGCCCGATGCGCCCGGGCCGCTCCTGATCCTGTGGTCGGATATGCCGCGCTGGCGCCCCGCGCACCTGGAGGCGGCTCTGTCTGACCTGGCCGACGGCTGCGAGCTGACCGTCGGGCCGGTGTTCGACGGCGGCTTGTACCTGCTGGGTCTGGCCCGCCCCCTGCCCGCGCTGTTCGAGCGACCGAGCGAGGACTGGCGAAGCCCGGACACGATGGCCATGACGCTGGCGGCGGCCGTCCGCGAAGGCCTCGAGGTGGGGCTGCTCCGCGCCGAGCGCGCCCTGCGCAGCCCAGCTGACGTGGCCGCGGCCCTGGCTGACCCGCTGCTGGATTCTGAGCTTCGGGGCGTTCTGGCTACCTGAGGAACGTCTCGTCAACTGGGGGGCAGGGACTTGAACCCCGATTTCCTGGACCAAAACCAGGCGTCCTGCCGATTGGACGACCCCCCAAGGGGGCCCGAATCTACCAAGGTCCTCGGGGCAGCCCACGCGATGTGCCGGATGCGACTTTGTGCCTAGGGCGCCGACGCAACGGCACTGCTCGAGCCGGTGCGGACGCGCCCATGGCAACCGCAACTGCGGGCCGCGGCCAGGCGACCGAAACGTGACGCGACCGCCCTATCAGGCGCTGTTGGCTGAAACCGGGCAGCTGGCTTCAGGGCGGTGGGTCGCAAGTACGGCGTCCTGGCCATAACCGTAAGACTCGAACCTGAGATGGGAGGGGGTGCGACGAGCCGATGTCCTACGATCACGCCGTGGCCGCGCCCGTCGTCGTCATCCTCGCTGGGGGCCAGGGCACTCGCATGCGCTCGGTGCTGCCCAAGATGCTTCACGCCGTGTGCGGCCTGCCGATGGTGCTCTGGCCAATCAAGGCTGCCCTGGAGGCCGGGGCGGGACGGATCGTGGTCGTCGACACGCCCGAGCGCCGGCTGGCCGCGGTGCTCGAGGAGGACGTAGCGCTGGCCGTGCAGGAGGAGCCACTAGGCACGGCCGATGCCGTCCGGGCGGCCATGCCCGAAGTGGCCGATGGCGAGACGGTGGTGATCCTCAACGGGGATGTGCCGCTGATCAGCGCGGCCACGATTACCGAGCTGGTCAGTGGGCATCAACACAGTGGTGCGGCCGGCACGATCGCCACTATGACCTTGGACGACCCGGAGGGCTACGGCCGCGTGGTGCGCTCGCCCGACGGGGGAGTGGAAAGGGTGGTGGAGACCAAGGCCCCGGGCGACGCCAGCGAGCTTGAGCGACACATCCGCGAGGTCAACACCGGCATGTTCGTGTTCGAGGGGGCGGCTCTGAAGGCGGCTCTGGCCGAGGTGCAGCCCGACAACGCTCAGGGCGAGCACTACCTGCCCGATGTGCTGCCGATCATGCGGGCCCACGAGCGCTCGGTGCGCGCGCACGAGCTGCCCGACCCCGTGGAGATCCTCCAGATCAACGACCGGCGCCAGCTCGCCGCGGTGACCGGCGAGGCCCAGCGACTCATCCACGAGGGCCACATGCTCTCCGGGGTGACGATCATCAACCCGACCGCGACCGTCATCGACGCCGGAGTAGCCATCGGTCAGGACACCGTGATCGAGCCGTTCACCAGCCTGCACGGTCACACAGCGATCGGCTCGGCGACCACAGTCGGGGCCGGGTGCACGCTGATCGATGCCCGGGTCGGCGACGGGGCCATCCTGCTGCACTCCTACGTCATCGGGGCCACCGTCGGGGATCGGGTCAGCGTGGGCCCGTTTGCCTACCTGCGTCCCGGAACTGTGTTGCGCGAAGGGGCCAAGGCGGGCACGTTCGTGGAGATCAAGAACTCCGACGTCGGCTCGGGGAGCAAGGTGCCGCACCTGAGCTACATCGGTGACGCCGACATCGGGGAGGACTCAAACCTCGGCGCGAGCACGATCACCGCCAACTACGACGGCTACCGCAAGCACCGCACGAAGATCGGCGATCGCGTCAAGGGCGGCGTCGACACGACGTTCATCGCTCCGGTGACGATCGGCGATGACGCCTACACCGGCGCTGGCTCGGTGATCGGCCAGGACGTGCCGGCCGGAGCGCTCGGCATCGCCCGCCCGCGCCAGGAGAACATCGAGGGCTACGGTGAGCGGCGCCGCACGCGGGAGCGTTCACGATCCGCCGACGGCTCGCCGCCCGAGCCCGGGGCGGACACGCCTCCAGGGCCCGACGAGACAGCCCGGGGCCCCCGATGACCGCCGTCGAACCATCGGCCGTTGCGCGTAGACTCGCGAGCACCGTGGGAGTCGCTAACCCTCGCCCAGCGCCGACGGAGATGCGGCTCGACTACGACAAGCGCCTGATGCTCTTCTCTGGGCGCGGCAACCCGGAGCTGGGGGCGCGGATCGCCGCCAAGCTCGGCGTTGAGCTGGGCGGTTCGAACCTCAAGACCTTCGCCAACGGCGAGGTCTACTGCCGCTTTGATGAGTCGGTGCGGGGCGCCGATGTGTTCATCGTGCAGCCGACGTGCGCCAACGCGGCTCATGGGATGACCACCAACGACACGCTGTTCGAGCTGCTGGCCATGGTTGACGCTGCGGTCGGCGGGTCCGCTCACCGCGTGATCGCCGTCACGCCCTGGTACGGCTACTCGCGCCAGGACAAGAAGTCCGCGCCGCGTGAGCCGATCAGCGCCCGCCTGGTCGCCCGGATGCTGGAGGCGGCCGGGATCGATCGCATCCTCACCATGGACCTGCACTCCGGGCAGATCCAGGGCTTCTTCCAGAAGCCGTGTGACCACATGACCGCGCTGTTCATGCTCACCCAGTACTTTGAGGATCTGGGGCTCGAGGACCTGGTGGTGGTGGCGCCGGACGCTGGTCGCGTGAAGCTCAACAAGCAGTTCGCGGCCAAGATCGATGCCGAGCTGGCCATCCTCAACAAGGAGCGTCCCGCCCAGCAGGTGGCTGAGATCGGGTACGTGATCGGTGACGTGGCCGACAAGACGGCCCTGCTCGTCGATGACATGATCGGCACCGCGGGCACGCTGGCCGCCGCCGCCCAAGCGGTCCGGGATGCCGGTGCCCGGCGCATCTTCGCCGCGGCCACCCACGGCAACTTCTCCGGTAACGCCTGGGAGAACCTGGCCTCGGCTGAGTTCGAGCAGGTGGTGGTCACCGACACGATCCCGCTGCCGCCCGGGGCCCCGGACAACGTGCGCGTGCTGTCATGCGCCGACCTGCTCACCAACTCGATCCGCCAGATCTTCACCGACGGCTCGGTGAGCGATGTGTTCGGCGGCGAGAACCAGCTCTTCTGAGCCGCCTCGGTCAGACGTGATGCATTCTGGAAGCGGAAATCGCTTCTTAGATGCATCAGGTCACGCGGCGGGCGCGCCCGGGACAATCCCACCGTGAACGGAGCTGCCGACTCCGGGCGGGCCGCCCGGCTGATGGAGATCCTCGGGCTCACCGAGGATGAGCTGTGCCGCACGCTGGCGGCCGATCCGTTGACGCTGCTCTCGGGCCAGCTGGAGCACCGGCCGGAACTGCCCATTCTGCTGGCCATGCTCAGTGAGGCCCTCCAGAGCGCCGACGCCTCGGTGCTCAAGCGCTGGGTGCGCGCCCGTGGGCCGGCGGGCCGTCCCCTCGACGCGCTTGTGGCGCGGGACTTCGCCGCCTTTGAGGACGCGCTGGCCCAGCTGGCGGCGCGGGGCTTCGTCCTGCGCGGGGGTGGCCATGGCTGAGCCCTTCCGGCACACGCTACGCGTCCGCTACGCCGAGTGCGACGCGCAGGGAGTGGTGTTCAACGCCCACTACCTGGCCTACGTCGACCACACGATCACCGAGCTCTGGCGGACCACCTTCGGCGGTTATCAGGCGATGCTGGACCGTGGCGTGGACATCGTCGTGGCGGAGGCGCAACTGCGCTTCCTGGGTGCGGCCCGGTTTGACCAGGAGCTCGCGATCGAGGCTGCGGTCACGCATCTGGGCACGACCAGCCTGCGCACCGTGTACCGCTTCTACGGTGGCGGCGAGCTCGTGCTCACCGCGGCCCTGCGCCACGTGTTCGTGGACGCGGGCACCTCGACCAAGACCCCGATACCTGACTGGGCGCGGGAGGGTCTGGGGCGCTGGTTGCGGCCCGAGCTGGACCCGGCTGCCGTCACCACCGGCTGACCCGCCAAGCCGCGGGCACGCGGCGCAGCTCGGCTAGTCCTGGGCTTGCTCGGGCTCCGGCGGCTTCTCGGGCCAGGTGCCGAACAGGTGACGAAAGGAGCTGGCGAAGAGGCGGTTGACCGCTGCCGCGACCGCGGCCATCACTCCGCCCTTCAGCGCCGCTGCCCCGACCACCTTGCCCAGACTGGCCTCACCGGTTCCGGGCTCCGGCGGGGGCTCCTCGTCGACCCTGGTCCACAGGCTGTTGAACACCGAGCGTCCGAGCCGAGCGGCGATCAGGCCGGCGATGAGCCCGAATGGCTTGTAGATCAGCTTCACCGCTACAAGCCTAGTAGTTTGCCGCCGGCCGGGGAGGAGGCGATCGTGACCCACTCCGCACGCCTTGTGGCCAGCGCTCCCCAACCCCGGTACTCCAGATGGCGATGGTCGGCGACCGCCCCTCGTGGCTAAATGTCGGGGACGGATCGGCCGATTTGAAGGAGAGCGAGCATGCCCGAGGAGGATCACAGCCAGCAGGGCGGGGCGGGCGACGACTTCAGCCCGCATGACGGCGCGGGCGAGGATTTCAGCCCGCAGGACAGCGCGGGCGAGGATTTGCTGCGCCGGGCGCTTTTGGATGACGAGTCCGCCGTCGCTGTTTCACTCCGGATCGAGGACCTGCCGCTCAGCGAGGCGGTGACTGTCATCTTTCACGGCCGCCGTGACCTGGGCACGCTTCAGACCTACGTGACCTGGGGCAGCCGTGGCGCCGGCGCGACCGTCTCGGCCCGGGAGCTGCTGCGCGTGCCCTGCGATCTCGATCTGGCCGACGCGGGTGACCGCGCTGAGGCCGAGGTCCTCTACGTCGCGCAGGCCACCGCCCTGCGCGACGCGCTGGTCGGCGCCGACACTGTGCTGGAGGTCTGGCGCGAGCCGCTGGGCCAGCTGGTGGGCCACACGGTGACCGTCGATCACTCGGTGCAGCTGTCGGTCCGGTTGCCCGCGCACCGGCTGCTGCCCACGGCGTTGGTGGCCCCTGAGTCTCAGCTCCTGGTCACGCCCGTATGCAACGCGCGCACCCTGGCCGATGGTCGTCCTCCGATGGGAATCGCCTGTATCCAGCAGGACCTGACACGGGTGTATCCGCTGGCCGATGACCCTGGGCGCTGTGTGGAGGACTTCATGGAGGTGGCCTCCGAGCACGCCATGGCCCTGGCCGAGCGACTCGAGCACCAGGAGGCCTCCGTGCGACGCTTCCTCGAGCTAAGCGATGGCTAGACCCTCCGGACGGCCGCCGCGGCGCTCACCGCGCGGGGTCCATTACCGTGCGCGCCCATGCGCCGCGCCTCCGTGATCGGGCTGATCCTCGTCGGCCTGGTTCTGTTCTTCGTCCTCAGCGCCTTGCTGGCCCGAGCCCTGAGCGTGGGAGGCGCCGAGCAGAGCGCCATCACCGACGTGGTCAGGGCGGAGGCTCACGGGGATCCAGGGGCCGTGGTGGCCTCGATCCAGGGCTGCCAGGCGAGCCAGAGTTGCCGGACCCGAGCCCGCGCCGACGCTCAAGCGCTCCGGCGCTCCGGAGGGGTGCAGATCATCCAGGTCCAGCCCTCGGCCGGCTTCTCGGTCGGCTCGACACTGGGGACAGCGAGGGTGGCGTGGCTGGTCGGGGGCTCACTGCCGCGAGTCCAGTGCGTGCGCGTGCGCCGGGCCGGCGACGTCCTCTCCGGCTTTCACGTTCAGTTGCTAGAGCTCAGCCCGCGGATCCGCAGCAACGCCGACTGTCCGGCCCACTTCTGATGCCCACGCGGGCCTACTAGTCCAGCCCGCGACGGCGGTGCACCGAGCTTCGGCTCGGCGTCCGCGCCGGGCGGCGCCCGGGTTCGCGTACCGGTCGGCGCTGGCGACCAGGCAGCTCCTCGCCCAGTCGGCCGGGCTCGCGCAGGCGCACCCGCGCAGGGCTGGCATCGGGGAGCGGAATTCCACCCCGGGGCGGCGTGCGCGGCTCGGGGGGAAGCTTGGGTCCCCGGCCCCAGCCGTCCTCGCCTTCTCCGTCTGAGCGCGGCATCGGCGTGACCGGGTTGTCACGCAACGCGGGAATCAGCAGCACCGCTACGCACCCCAGACCCACCAGGTGCAACCCCGCAATCCACAGCAGCAGCTGAGCCTGCCCTGCCATGAAAGCTAGGTTAGCGCACGGTTAGGGCCGGTCCAAGGGACAGCCAGGATCCCTGCCCGCTACCATCGAACGCCGTTCATGGCCAGCCAGGATTCGACATCACTGAAGGTCGCTGCGCGCCAGCCCGGCGGCTCTCGCGACGCCCGCCGCCTGCGGCGTGAGGGGGCGGTGCCCGGGGTCGTCTACGGCGGCGGTGAGGACCCGCTGGCCTTTTCCGTCCCGGCGCGCGAATTGCGGCTCGCCTTGGCCCATGCCGGGGCTGTGCTGGACCTGGCCCTCGACGGTTCAGCCACCACGCCCGTTGTCCTCAAGGAACTGGAGCGCCACCCGGTGACCGGCGACACAGTCCACCTGGACCTGCTGCGGGTCCGCCTGGACGAGAAGATCCAGACCTCGGTGATGCTGGAGCTGGTGGGGGTCGAGGATGCGCCCGGAACCAAGGAGGGCGGCGTCCTGGAGCACGTCACTCGGGAGCTCAACATCGAGTCGCTCCCGACCGCGATCCCCGACTCCATCCAGCAGGACGTCTCGAGCATGGTCATCGGCGACACGATGACCCTTGACGCCCTGCGCCCCCCGTCCGGAGTGCAGCTGCTGGACGATCCCGAGACGGTTATAGCCACCCTGACTCCGCCCAAGCTCCAACTCGAGGCCGACGAGGAGATCGAGGAGGAGACGGAGCTGGTCGGCGAAGGCGAAGCCGGCGAAGAAGGCGAAGAGCGGGCCGGCGACACGGCTGCGCCAGAGGGCGGCGGCGCGGGCTCAGACGACGAGTAGGCGGCGCACATGCCC
>JALYZQ010000157.1 GCA_030948805.1 Actinomycetota bacterium
GATCTGCACCCGCCGCAGAGAAAGCAGGGAGGCGACCGCTGCGGCCACGGGCACGCCGACGAGCATGACTGCGTAGCCCCACAATGTGGGCGTGACGCTCGACGAGAAGAACCGGACGCCGGAGAAGGAGACGTCCGCCAGCGCGGGCCGCAGCAACACGAACAGGCCCGCGCCGGCCACGGCACCAATCGCTGCGCCCACCACGGCGTCAACCGTGGCGATAACGCCGACCTGGCGGGGCGTCGCCCCCACCAGCCGCAGGGCGGCGTAGCGCTCCTCCCGGCGGGCTGCGGCCAGTCGGGTGGCGGTGTTGATGAGGATGAGCAGGGGGAACAACAGCGCGATCGCGCCGAGCCCGAAGGCCAACCGGTAGATGTTCGTCGTGCCCTGGAGGTCGGCGCCGATGGCGATCCTGTCGACGCGGATCGTGTTGGGGAGCGCGGCCAGTGTGGTCGGCGAGTAGCCGACGATGATCGCCAGCTCGTCGGGCCCCGACAGCGCCTTGTCGCCGATGGTCCCCACCTGGGTGCCCGGGAAGCGGCCGCCCAGCTCGTTGCTAGGCACGGTCCGGAGCAGCGCGCTTAACGCCGGCGACGCGTAGTACTGGCCGCTTTCCGGCAGCCGCGGGATGCCCGGGACAATCGGCGCGCCCGGGCCCAGCGCGGCCACACCTAACTGTTCGATGAACCGGCCCTTGTAGATGTTCTCGCTGTAGTTCCAGAGTGCTTCTCCTGAGGCCGGCGCGTCGCCGGCTGCCTCCTGGGTCTTCTCCCAAGCGGGCCTGCGGCTCGTCACCTGGAACGCGTGGTAGTCGGCGAAGACGCCGAGCAGCACGGTGACCCCGATGGTGACGGCCAGCGTTGTCAGGAGCAGACGGATGAGAGCTTCTCGGCCGCTCCGCAGCGACAGGTGGAGCCCGAGGCGCCCCATCACGACGCCGCGTCGCTGTAGGGTTGATGAGCTGCCGCCCTGCCGTCGCGCACCATCACCTCGCGATCGGCGTACGCGGCAATGCGAGCATCGTGGGTGACGAGGATCACCGTCGTGCCCTCCTGGCGCACGGTATCCACCAGCAGGTCCATGACCTTCTCGCTGGCCAGCGAGTCCAGCGACCCGGTCGGCTCGTCGGCGAACAGCACCTTGGGACCGGCAACGAGGGCCCTTGCCAACGCCACCCGCTGCGCCTCGCCCCCGGAGAGTTCCCCCGTCCGCCGACCCCCGAGAGCCCCCAGCCCCAAACGGGACAACCAAGCTTCCGCCTGGTCGTACGCCTGCTTGCGGTTGACCCTGTTGAGCAGCAAAGGGAGAGCGATGTTGTCGGCCGCCGTGAGCTCGGGAACGAGCTGACCGAACTGGAACACAAAGCCGAAGGCGGTGCGTCGAAGCTTCGTGCGCTTCGTCTCGTCGAACCGGTCGATCCGCTGGCCGTCAAACCACACTTCTCCGTCATCGGGGCGGAAAATCCCGGCCAGGCAATGGAGCAGTGTCGACTTGCCGGAGCCGCTCGGGCCCATGACGGCAAGGATCTCCCCCGACGCGGCCGACACGCTCGCGCCGCGAAGGGCCTCAGTCCGGCCGAACGACTTGGTGATGTTGCGTGCCTCGATCAGGTCGGCGCGCCCGACCGTCACAGGAAGGTCGAACGATGTCATGAGTGCACCAGGCTTTCGAGGTCGCGGAGGCGGGCTTCGGTGAGATCGATCCAGCGAAGATCGGCTTCGAGGTGGAATAGGCCATGGTCGGCGAGAAGGGAGTCGATCGGGCCGGCCGTGCGCCTGATGTCGGTCAACTCCCGCATCCGCTGCAAATGAGCCGACCGCTGGGTGTCGAGGTAGAGCTTCGCGGAGCGCCCCAACATCAGCGAGAGGACGACCTTGGCGAACAGCACGGTCTGCAGATGCGGCTCGGGCGCGATCGGCTCCATGAGCCAGGCGTTCACGTCGGCCCGGCCCGCGTCGGTGATCACGTACCGCTTGCGATCGGGTCCCGATCCCGGCTCGCTCTCACCGCTGAGCACCTTGCCGTCGCGAGCCAAGCGGCCCAACGTGGCGTACACCTGGCCGAACGGCAGCGCCTTCCCCCGCCCGAAGAAGGTGTCGTAATCGCGCTTGAGGTCATACCCGTGGCTCGGCTCCCGTTCCAACAAGCCGAGCAGGGTTAGCGGCACACTCACCACTCAAAGTATACACTCAGCATCTACTCGGCGTCAATACTCAGAGCTGTGGGCAGCCATCCGCGCCCGCCCGTGCAGGCAGGTCTTGAGTGCGAACGTCTCGTCTGGGCCAGCAGCGTTGGGGCTCCGCGTCCACCGCGACAGGCCAGATCGACGGCTCTGGGCGCGCTTCGTCGCGCGCCAGGTGTCCCCGAAGCGCGTCCCAGAACGTGCGCAGACCGCACCCGGGCCGCGTAGCGAAAGTGCCGATGGGGGCGTAGGGCGGGATACGTCTGGCGCTCCGGCCACGAATGGACGTTCGGCCCGGAAGGTCACCCACAACCTCCGGCAAGATGGATCGCCCACCCTCGCGCAACCTGCCGTTGAGTGCGGCTGCAGCGGCGGACCAGCGAGTGCCGAGGCGTCCCACAATCGCAGCCGCCAGTGGACCAGAACCCCTTCCACCGAGCGCCGGCCCCGGGTGCAAGCTGCGACCCGGTGGGATCCCCGTCGAACGGACGACCGGCTCGCCGTCCCACCAATGACCCTTCGTTTGCAATCAGTTGGCCGTCCCCTGGCGCAACGCTGTGACCTGCATCTTTGGGGTGTTCCCCCTCGGAGTCAGGTGATTTTCCCCCACTTCGTCCCCCAAAAGTTGGGCGGGCGGCATTCGGCCGACCGACGTGGCGCAAGAAGGATCAAAGACGGCCCTCGCCCGAGAGGCGCAGCGGGAGGTCGTCACGCTTGAAGACGGCATCGTCGCCTACGGGCCGGCGGAGCCCGGCGGCTACTGGCGGCTGCGGTGGGTGGAGCTCGGCCGCCGCCACGACACGACGGCGCTCTCCCGTGCCGAGGCGCTCGCCAAGGCCGCTGAGCTGTCCGAGCGACTGAACATCGGGATCCCCACCGCCAAGCTTCGAGCGAAGGGCCTGACGCTGGTCGAGCACTACCTCGACCCCCGACGCCGACCGAGTCGCGGAACTGGGTGGTCCCAACGTCACCGGGAGGAGCAGGCGGCGTACTGCCGGCGGTTCGTCCTGCCCGTGATCGCCGATGTAGGCACACGAGATCTCCGTCCGTTCCACTTCCAGCGAATCCTCGACGCCGCCCTCACACTGGCGGTGGCGGATCATCTCCGCAGGTGCCTCTCAGCCATGGTCGCGGCAGGGCTGGAGGAAGGCTTGCTGCTCGCCCGCCAGGATGTCTTGCGGGGTGTCCACTGGTACGTCCCGCGCAACGAGGGCGAGGATGATCTGGAACGGGGTGTGCACGTCGACGAGGCGGACATACCAACCGCGCAGGCCGTGCACGCCCTCGCCCGAGCCGCCGCTCAGCGCACCCAGGTCTGGTGGCGCGAGCTCGAGATCCTGCTCGTCGCCTACTCGGGGATGCGGTGGGGCGAGCATGCCGCGCTCACGGCCGATCGACTTGACCAGTCCCGCCGCCGGATCGTGATCGACCGTCAGGTCGTCGAGACCCGCCACCACCTGGCGCTCTCGGCCCCTAAGAACCGACGCCGGCGCGTCACGATGTACCCCGCCCGCACACCTCTAGGCATCGACCTTTCGAGCCTGATTAGCCGGCGGCTCCGCGAGCTTCCGCCTGATGGCCTGCTCTTCCCGGCACCGAGGGGAGCGTGGGCCAGGCGCTCCAACTACCGACGAAACGTCTTCGATCCTGCGGCGACTGCCGCAGCATGGCCGCGCCGCCTCGACGGCCGTACGGTTTGGACGTTCCACAGCCTGCGGCATGTCTTCGCGACCTGGGCCCTGTCCCAGCCCGGCGCGCGCATCGAGGACGTCTCGCGGCTCATGGGCCACTCGAGCGTACGCATCACCCAGGACATCTACGTCAGTCCGGACGGCGACCTCTTTGAGCGCTTCTTCGAGTCGACCAAGTAGTGGTTGGGTCCGTAACCCGCCGTGCGTGTGAGCGCACCTACCGGCACCCCGGGGGCCCCGGCGAACGATCCTGGGTGGCGTGTTCTGGGATGCGCGTTCGGGGGCACCTGGCGCCCGCCGGAGCGCGCCCAGAGCCGTCGATCTGTAGCCGCGACGGCCGGGGCGAGACCCGAACTACAGGCGCACGGAAGCGCCCGTCACGACGGTCCGAAACGGACGACGGATCGGTCGCCAACCAAGGGAGTCGCCATACCTCACCGAAGCGCCCGACCGCGATGGGTAGCGCATGCCCAGAACTACCGGTCACGGCGGGGACAGTCGTCTGGCCCATGCAGACACGGGTCAACGATCTCGACGCACCAGCGCTCGACCAGCAAATGCGACGCATGAATGTCCAGCCCAATCCGTATTGGATTCGACGACTTTGCATCGGTTCCGAGGCCCGCGTGCAGACTCGCCACCGTGCTTCCCACCGTCGCCCTCATAAGCTCGACATTCCTTCGGTCAGCTGTCGGGTGAGTGGGTTCGTCTCTAGTCATGCTAAGGCCGCCGCGAGTCATGGTATCTCCGCCAATCTCCCATATCCCGTTGAGAGCGAACAATCCGACATGCGCTCCGAGAACCGCCTGCGCCCAGAGAGCTGCCGCTGTCTCCGGTTCGGTAATCTCTCCAGAGAGCGAACCACTCATCGCGAGGAACGCGAACAGGTCGGCATCGACTTCTTGACGTTGTGCTTTGTTGAGATCGTCGGGCGGTGGCAGCATCCTAATATCACGCTCACGCGCCAAAATCTTAACTGCAGGATAATTGAACGGTCCGAGTCCTGGACGAAAGCTGTGGGCGAGGAAGTGGTGAGCCACCTCGTGGTTGATTATGAAGGTCTGAGCTAGCAATGCAAGGGCTGACACCTTTTGTGCAGCAGCCAAACTCATAATGTCATCAGGCGACATCCTGGAGTCAAAACCGGTTCGCCATGAGCCGACCAACGGTGCCAATCCACGCACGAGCGGCTGCAATGAGAAGGGCGAGATGGCACACTGCACCGTCGTGCTTAGCATATTTGAATAGTCGCCGATATCGGCAACCCCCTTCTGCCCT
>JALYZQ010000029.1 GCA_030948805.1 Actinomycetota bacterium
AAGAAGCGCTGCTGGTCGCCCATGTAGAGGATGAAGGCGACGGGGGCCGGCACCAGGACCAGGAGCATGGTCAGGCGCCGCCTGAGTGCCAGCCGCGCCGCACCCCCGATCGCGGCCAGGGACGGCACCCAGCCCAGGCCCCAGGTGAAGGCCCACAGGTAGTAGGCGGTGCCGCTGGCCGCCGTGGTCCCGAGCTTCATGGGGGCCTGTCCGCCAGCCAGCGCCTGCTGGGTCGAGACCCCGGCCTGAAAAGCCGAGAAGTCCAGCAACGCGAAGGGATTGGCGAGCGCGAACGCGCCCAGGGCCGCCAGCAGCGCGAGCCCCGTCCGGCGCAGGGCGATCAGGGCTGCTCCGCCCGCCCCGTCGCAGGCGGCCGCCGCCAGCAGGCAGATGAGCGTGATGCCACCCGTGTACTTGGTGGCCGCGGCCAGCCCGATGGCCACGCCGGAGAGCACGTAGTCCCGTCGCCACCCGCGCCGCAACACCCCGGCGATGCCGTACAGCGACAGGGCCACCGGAGCCAGGGTGGGGACGTCGTTGAGCGCCAGGTGGCTGTAGAAGATGGGCAGGTAGGCGACAGCGAAGATGGCGGCTCCCAGCACCGCGACGCTGCGGCCAAACAGCCGGTGACCGGCCAGGTAGGTCAGCCACACCGCCAGGGTGCCCAGTGCCGCCGCCACCACCCGGGCGACCAGGAACACCCGCGTGGGGTCCTCGGCGAAGGCCCGTGACACTGCGTCCCCGCTGCCGAACCAGAGCTCGAACACGATGTGCAGTAGGTAGGAGTAACCCGGGGGGTTGAGAAAGTACTGAGGGTTCAGATCATGGGAGAAGAACGCGATTGCCCGAGGGACGAAGTGCGTCGCCTCATCGACGTTGTAGCTGTAGGGCAGGCCCTGCTTGATTCCCCACAGCCGCAGCCCCAGCGTGACGGCGAGGATCAGGGCCATGGCCGGGCGCTGCCAGTACGAGAGTGCGCGGCCGGCCCGGGCGATCGCCTTATGAGCCCGTCCGGGCAGCGGCGGAGAGGGCGCTGGCCCCCGGGGAGTCAGAGTTGCCGCGTCCATGTTGTCCCCCGAGTATCCCGCTACCGTGTGAAGCCAACCTGGGCGGGGAGTATCGCCCCATCGACGCAGAGCCGTGCGGGCGCCGCCTGAGAGCGCTTTCAAGCCATGAAGCTGATCATCCAGATCCCCTGTTTCAACGAGCAAGAGCAGCTCCCGGTCACCCTCAGCCATCTGCCCCGCTCGATCGAAGGCGTCGACACAGTCGAGTGGCTGATCATCGACGACGGCTCAACCGACGACACGATCCAGACCGCCCGCGCCCACGGCGTTGACCACGTCGTGCGCCTGACCAACCACAAGGGCCTGGCCGCGGCCTTTCAGGCCGGCTTGGACGCGGGGCTCAAGCTCGGCGCTGATGTGATCGTCAACACCGACGCCGACAACCAGTACGAGGGCGAGGACGTACCCAAGCTGGTGGCGCCGATCCTGCGCGGCGAGGCCGACATGGTGATCGGCGATCGACGGGTGGGCTCAAACGAGAACTTCTCGCCCATCAAGCGCATGCTTCAGCGCTTGGGGTCCTGGGTCGTGCGCCAGGCGTCGTCGACCGAGATCCCTGATACGACCTCGGGCTTTCGCGCCTACAACCGCGAGGCCGCGCTTCAGATGCAGGCCGTGTCCAGGTTCACCTACACGCTGGAGACGATCATCCAGGCCGGCAAGCTGCTGGTCGCCGTCGATCACGTCCCGGTCCGCACCAACACCAAGACGCGTGACTCACGCCTGTTTCCCTCCACGGCAGCGTACATCCGCCGCAACAGCCTGTCGCTGTTTCGGATCTACTCCCAGTATCAGCCCCTGAAGGTCTTCTGGGGCGGGGCGCTGATCATGGGGGTGCCGGCGCTGGCCATCTTCATCCGTTTCCTGGTCTTCTTCATCCAGAGCCCGCACAGCGCCCGCGGCCACATCCAGTCGCTGATCGCCGGCGCCGTCCTGTTCATCGCCGCCATGCTGCTCGGCGCCCTGGGGGTGATCGGAGATCTGCTCGATGCCCAGCGGACGCTGTCACAACGGACGTTCGAGCGCGTGCGCCGGATCGAGCTTCAGCTCGGGGTCGAGCCGTCCCACTACGAGCCCGGTGGCGACCCGCCTCCGGGTCCGCGACGCTCAGCATCCGGGGATGCCGCTGACCGGGAGGCGCTCGGCGTATGAGCTCCGCGCCCGCCGCCGCGGACGTCCCCACCGGAAACACCTTCGACAAGTACGGCTCGTCTAACCCGATGGTCCGCCGGCTGCTCGCCGGCTTCGAGCGCGAGCTGGAGGAGCTGTTCGCGATCGCCTCCCCCACCTCGGTGCTCGACGTCGGCTGTGGCGAGGGCGTACTGAGCGCCCGGTGGGCCCGGCGGCTGGACGGAGGCCACGTGGTCGGGATCGATCTTCCCGATCCCAAGCTCCAGGCCGAGTGGCGAGCCCGTCAGGGCGCCAACCTAGAGTTTCGCGCCATGCGGGCCGAGCAGCTGGAGTTCGACGATCACTCGTTCTCGCTCGCCGCGGCCACCGAGGTTCTGGAGCACGTGACCGAACCCGAGCGGGTGCTGACCGAGATGGCCCGGGTGAGCTCGGAGTACCTGATCGTCTCCGTGCCCCACGAGCCGGTGTGGCGAGCGCTCAACGTGGCCCGCGGCGCCTACCTGCGCGAGCTGGGCAACACCCCGGGGCACGTCAACCATTGGAGCCGGCGGGGCTTCATCGTCCTGCTGAGGCAAGTCGGCGAGGTAATCGACGTCCGCTCGCCGTTTCCCTGGACGATGGCCCTCGTGCGGGTGGGCTGATGTCCTCAACCACCCGGCCGTCCGCGCCCTCCGGCGGATCACCGGCCCCCTCCCCGGCCGGCGGGCCAGCCGCCGGCCAGCCGAGCTCATTCGTGTCCGGGGCCCGCGTGCTCTCGATCGGGATCGCCTCGACCGGGATCTTCACCTTCGCCTACCTGGCCACGGCCAGCCATGTCCTGGACCCGTCGTCCTACAGCCGGATCTCGCTGTGCTGGGCGATCATGTTCGTGATCCTGTCGGTGATCTACCGGCCGATTGAGCAGCTGCTCTCGCGTACCATCGCCGACCGCCGGGCTCGCGGGCTGCCCGGCCACAGCCTTCGTGTGCCGGCCGCTATCCAGTTCGGGTTTGCCGCCCTGTTCCTGGTCGCCGCGCTGCTGGCGCGTGACCCGATCGAGCGGGGGATGTTCGACGGCTCCGCGGCCCTTTACTGGATCCTGGTCATCGGCGTGCTGGCCTACGCGGCCAGCTACTTCGCCCGTGGCTGGCTTGCCGGGCACGAACGATTTGCCCTCTACGGGGCCCTGGTCTTCCTGGAATCGACGTCACGCTTTCTGTTTGCCCTCGCGGTCGCGGTGGGGATCGGCTCGGGTCAGGGCGCGGTCGGCCTGGGCATGGCGGTGGCGCCCTTTGCCTCCCTATGCGTGATCCCGTTCGCCTTCGCGCACATCCGGATATCGGCCCCGCCCGCCGCGGCCGGGGTGCCCGCCGCTGACGCAGCCGGGGAGGGTCCGGTGCACGCCCAGCTCGAGGAGGCCGCGGCCGACCTCTCACTGCGTCACGGGGCCGGGTTCGCCGTCGCCGTGGTGGGGATCATGCTCTCCGAGCAGGCGCTGATGAACGCCGGGGTGCTGATCGTCGCCGCCAACGCCGCGGGCGCCACGCTGACCGGGGGGCTGACCGGCTTCGTGTTCAACGTCATGCTGATCGTCCGGGCGCCCCTGCAGCTTTTCCAGGCCATCCAGACCTCGATTCTCCCCCACCTGGCCGGACTCGAGGCCCGCGAGAGCGCCGATGAGTTTCATCGCGCGATTCGGGTCACGATCCTGGCCATCGCCGCCTTCGGCCTGGCCGTAGCGCTGGGTCTGCTGGTCATCGGCCCGCCCGTGATGACCGCGTTGTTGGGCGACAAGGGCTTTCACTACGGTCGTGTGGGGCTGGCCCTGGTCGGCCTGGGCATGGGGCTTCACCTCGTCTCAGGGACGTTCAACCAAGCCGCCCTGGCGCGGGGACAGGCCCGGCTGGCCTCGGCGTCCTGGCTGGCCGCGGCGGCCCTGTTCGTGGCCTTCGTCGCCCTGCCCACGATCTCCTCGGAGGTGACGCGGGTGGAGGTCGGCTACTTCGCGGCCACGACCGTACTGTGCGGATTACTGGCCATTGTCTACCGCCGGGGCTCCAGTCCGGCTCGATCCGCCCCGGCCGCGGCGACGATGGCCGCGTAGGCAGCCGCCGGATCCTCGGCGCCGAACACCGCCGAACCGGTGACCAGCAGGTTGGCCCCCGCGTGGGCGCAGGGCCCCGCGGTCGTCTCTCCGACGCCGCCGTCCACCTCGAGGGCAACGGCGTCGGGCAGGGCGGCCCGCATCCGCTCAAGCTTGGCCAGCGAAGCGGCGATGAACTTCTGCGCCCCCCAACCCGGGTTGACGCTCATGCACAGGGCCAGATCCAGCACCTCGCCGGCCACGTCCTCGAGCATCAACGCCGGCGTCGCCGGGCACAGAGCGGCGCCGGCGCTGCAGCCGGCTTCGCGGATCGCCGCCAGCACGTAGTTCAGGTGAGCGGTGGCCTCGACGTGGACCGTGATTGAGTCGGCGCCCGCGCTGGCCATGTCCGGCACGTGGCGGTCAGGGTGCTCGATCATCAGATGGACGTCGATCACCCCACCGGCCTCATGCACGAGCTCGGCGATCGCTGACACCGCGACCGCTCCGAAGGTGATCGGCGGCACGAAGTGACCATCCATCACATCGACGTGGATCACCCGGGCCCCAGCATCCAGCACATCCTTGACCTGCGCCGCCAGGCGGGAGAAGTCAGCTGAGAGGATGGAGGGGGCGACGCGGAGCTCGCGCAGCGTCCGGCGGCGAGCTTGACCGCCGTCGCCGGTGCCCATCAGACGGCCCTGAGCATGCTGCCGTGGCAGTGGTTGCAGGCCACGATGGCCGTGCTGGACATGCGCACAATCGTCGAGTGCTCGCCGCAGTTGGGGCACACCGAGACGAGCTCAAAGCGCTGCAGACAGTACACGCAGCGATAGCGCCCCGGAACCGTGGTCGGGCGCAGCCAGGGCTCGCCACAGTGCGGACATTCCGGGCCGAGCTTGGGCTCCGGTGCAGAATCGCTCACCGCTAACAGGCTAACCGGCGCGGGAACTAACCGGCGTGGCGCAGGCGGGCGATGAAGAACCCGTCGGTGCCGTCGCGATGCGGCAGCGTGCGCAGATAGGGGGCGCGCCCGACGTCCGGAGCGCCCAGTGCCTCGGCCGAGAACTGCGGCTGCTCGTCCAGGAACGCTTCCACGACGCGCTCACCCTCCGCGTCAGAGATGGTGCATACCGAGTACACCAGCACGCCGCCGGGGGCGGTGGCGGCGGCGCCGACGCGCAGAATCCGGGCCTGCAGAGCGGCCAGCTCGGTGATGCGCTGCGGGCTGGTGCGCCAGCGCAAGTCCGGACGCGACTGCAACGTGCCCAGCCCGCTGCACGGTGGATCGACCAGAACCGCGTCGTAGACCTCGCCGGCGGGGCGTGGGCGCGCGGCGTCGCCCACCTGCACCTCGGCCCCGCTGACCCGCATCCGCGCCAGTGTCTGCACCAGTGCCTTCGCGCGCCCCGGATGGCGCTCCACTGCGACCAACCTGTCGCCTTTGCCTCCCAGTGCGGCGATGTGGCTCGTCTTGGCCCCCGGCGCGGCGCACAGGTCCAGCACGCTCGCCCCCGGGCCGGGTCCCAGCACCCTGCCCGCCAGCATCGACCCCCGCGCCTGGGCCATCACCATGCCGTTGGCCCACAACTCGGAGCCCTGGACGTCAAACGCCGCCTCGAGCACGATCGCCTCGGGGAGATCGTTCACTGCGCGCGCGGGCACGGCAAGCACGTCCAGCACCTCGTCACGCGTACTGACCAGGGTGTTGACCCGCAGGGCGGACTCGGCGGGGCGGTTGATCTGGGTCAGCAGCGCTCGGGCCTCGCCGGCTCCGAGCTCGGCGAACCACAGCTCGGCCAGCCACGGGGGCACGGAGTGAAGGATGGCGGCCTGGGCCGGGGTGTCGTCGTTCAGCGCGGCCAGCATCTGATGCCCCTCCCGCGTGGCCCGCCGCAGGACGGCGTTGACCAATCCGGCGCCGCCACTTCCCACCCCCTGCTTGGCCAGCTCGACGCTCTCGTGCACCGCGGCATGCTCGGCGATCCCGTCCAGCAACAGCAGCTGGGCCAGTCCGAGGCGCAGGGCGGCGAGCACAGCGGGCTCGAGCTTGCTCACGGGGCGCCCGGTGAGCTGTTGGGTCAGATGGTCAAGCGTGGCTCGGCGCTGCACGGTCGCGTAGGCCAGCGCCATGGCCAGCGCACGGTCCCGAGGCTCCAGGTCAGCCGCCTCGGCGTGCAGGGCACGATCGGCGTAGGCGCCATGCTCAAAAACGCGGCGGACGACCGCGTAGGCACAGCGCCGCGCCGGAGCCACGCCACCGGAGACGGGGCGCCCCCGAGCCTGGGCGCCCATCAACGCCGGCGCCCCCGCAGGTAGTCGCTCCCGAGCATGGCCCGCTTGCCGGCCGGCTGCACGCTGACCAGCTCCAGCGCGCCCCGGGCACAGGCGAGGATCGGCGCCGCGCCACTGAGGTCCAGCTCTCCGGACGGCGTCTGAGCCGGCGGGCGGTCGAGTACCCGCGCTTCCCACACTCCGAGCCGTTCACCGTCACCCAACAGCACGGCCGCCCCGATGTGGGGGGTCAGCCCGCGGACCATCCGCTCCAGCGCATCCGCGTCGTGTGCTGGGTCGAGCAGGCGATCGGCCGGGGACAGCTTCTCGGCATAGGTCACGCCAGATTCGGACTGCTCCCGGCAGGAGGGCCGGCGGTCCAGGACGTCTACCAGCAGGCGGCCTCCCAGCCCCTGGAGGCGCTGGGCCAGCGTACCGTAGGTGTCACGCGACTCGATCGGCACTCGGGCCTGCGCGCACACCGGACCGCTGTCCAGCCCGGCGGTGACGTGCATGATCGAGACGCCGGTCTCGGCGTCCCCGGCCATGATCGCCCGCTCCACAGGGGCCGCCCCGCGCCACCGCGGCAGCAGCGAGGGATGCACGTTGAGCATCGCGTGCTCACTGAGCAGAGGGTCCTTGATCAGCGCCCCAAACGCGCAGACGCACACCGCCTCAGGCTCGGCGGCGGTGATGCGCGCCCGCGCCGCCTCGTCGTTGACCGACTCGGGTTGATAGAGCTCAAGCCCCAGCTCATGTGAGGCCGCGGCCACGGGGGGTGCGGCCAAGCGCCGTCCCCGCCCCTGGGGCCGGTCAGGACGCGAGACGACGAGCGTGGGGCGATGGTCAGATAAAGCCAGGGCTCGCAGCACCGAGGCGGCGAACTCGGAGGTGCCCAGGAATACGGTCCGCACGCGGCGGGTCTCGGTCGCTCCCGCTAGGCCGGGAGCGCCTCACGCAGCGCGCGCATGGCTTCCTTGCGCTGCTGTCTGGTGATGCGATCGAGGACCAGGACGCCGTCGAGGTGATCAAGCTCATGCTGGATCACCCGGGCCTCGAGCCCGCAAGCCTCGATGGTGATCGGCTCACCGTGCTCGTCGCGGGCCTGAACGCGGATGCGCACCGGGCGCTCGACGTCGACGTGGACGTCGGGCAGGCTGAGGCAGCCCTCCTCCAGGATCTCCTCCTCGCCGCCCCGCCATTCGATCTCGGGATTGACCAGCGCCGCCACGGGGGCCAACGGATGCACCCGGTAGACGAGCAGGCGGTGAAGCACCCCGACCTGGTTGGCGGCCAGACCGACGCCCAGCGCATCGTTCATGAGCTCCCCCATGCGCCTGACCTCGTCCTCGAGGGCCGCGTCGAAGTGCTCGACGGGGCGCGCCCGGGTGCGCAGCACCGGATCGCCGAACTTGCGCACGTGGGCCAGCGCGTCAGCCCGGCGGGCCGCCACCTCGGGGTCGAGCTGCTCCTCCTCTTCGGGCTCCTCGAGCTGGACGACTTCCTCGGGCTCCTCGAGCTCGCTGGGCACCGCGCGGTCGTCGAATTCGTTGGTCGCGGAATTGGCCACAGCGCCATTTTACCGGCGGTAGTGGTTCCCGGGAGGGCCACCGGGGCGCGTCACTGGGGGTCGACGTCCACGCTGACGCTGGCCCCGTGGCGCGCGGCGTCGGGCGCGATCCGGTCCACGGCGCGACCGACGGCATGGATCGTCTCCGCGCGGCGCGTGGCCTTTATGACCAGCTGGCTGCGGGCTCGGCCCCGGAGGCGAAACAGCGGCGCGGGACCGAGCACGGCCCCGTCGATCGCGTCCAGATCGGCGGCTATCCGTTCAGCTGTGCGCCGGGCCAGGGATTCCTGTTCGGCCCCGCAGATGACGCGGATGAGCGTGGCGAAGGGCGGGTAGGCCAGGGTTTGGCGCCGACGCAGCTCATCGGCCAGAAAGCCCTCAGAGTCATGCCGGGTGGCAAAGACGATCGGTCTGGCCTGAGGAGCCAGCGTCTGCACGAGGACCCGCCCGCCGCGCACGCCGCGACCGGTACGTCCAGCCAGCTGGGTAACCAGCGCGAACGTGCGCTCCTCGGCGCGGAAGTCGGGGAAGCGCAACGTCTGATCGGCGTCCAGGACCACCCCGAGGGCGACGTCGGGGAAGTCGTGGCCCTTGGCCACCATCTGGGTGCCCACCAGCACTCCGGCCGGAGCCTGGCCAAAGCGCTGGAGCGTGGCGGCGCGATCGTGCAGCGTGGCCGAGTCGGCGTCCAGGCGAAAGACGGGAAAGCCCTGCCCGCCGAGGGCGTCACGCAACTCGTGCTCAATGCGCTCGGTCCCCGCCCCATGGCGCGCGACGGACACAGATCCGCAGGCGCCGCAGCGGCTGGGTACGCGCTCACGGTGACCGCAGTGATGGCAGGCCACGAGCCCCCCGTGGCGGTGCAGGACCAGCGCCACCTCGCAGTTGGGGCACAACCAGACGCGGCCGCAGGCCCGGCAGGAGAGGAAATTTGACCAGCCCCGGCGGTTGAGCAGCACGATCGCCTTGCCGCCGGCGCGTCGCAGATCGGCCAAAGCCATTCGCGTCTCGGGATGCAGGGGGTGATGATGGCCGCGCATGTCGAGCACCTCGACGCTGGGCATCGGCCGGCCATCGACCCGGTCGGCCAGCCGCAGCCGCCGCAGGCCGTGACGGCTTTCAGGGCGCGGAGTGGCGGTGCCACACAACAGCACCGCACCGGCCGCCGCGGCCCGCTGGGCGGCCACTTCGCGGGCGTCGTATCGGGGGTCGCCTTCGTGCTTGTAGGAGCTCTCGTGCTCCTCGTCGACGATGACCAGGCCGAGGCGGGCGACGGGAGCAAAGACGGCTGACCGCGGCCCCACGCAGACCCGCGCCTCTCCTCGGCGCAGGCGCTGCCATTCGTCATAGCGCTCGCCGACCCCCAAGGCCGAGTGAAGTACCGCCACCACGTCCCCGAAACGGGCCTGAAAGCGCGACAGCAGCTGGGGCGTGAGCGCGATCTCGGGCACGAGAACGATCGCGCCGCGGCCCGCCTTCAGCGTCGCCGCCACGGCCCCCAGGTAGACCTCGGTCTTGCCCGATCCGGTCACTCCGTGCAGCAGGAACCCCCGGCCGGGAGCATTCCCAGCGTCCAACGCCGCCAGGACCGGCTCCAGCGCGTCGTGCTGCTCGCGGGTCAGCGCCGGAGCCGCAGCCGGGGCGGTACCGACGGCGAAGCGGGCCGGACGCCGAGGGCGCTCGCGCAACTGGAGGCGAGTGAGTCCTCGCCGCTGGAGGCGGCGCACCCGCTCGGTCCCCAGCTCCGAGGCCGGCGTCGCTCCGCGATCGCGAAGGACGGTCAGCAGCTCGCGCTGGGCGGGGTTCAGGCGGCCGCCCGGACCCTCCAGAGCGGCCCGGCCAGCGGCAGTCAGCTCTGCCACCAGTGCCCGTCGAGGCTTGACGCCCTCGGCGGCACCTGGCGGTAGCGTCAGGGTGAGCGCTCGGGCGACGGTCGAGCAGTACTCAGCGGCCATCCAGTCGGCCAGCGCGACCAGGTCGGGCGGGATCGACCCTGGCAGCAGCTCCTCGGGCTCGGCCAAGCGCTCGGGCGCCAGCTCTGAGTCCTCGTGCAGGGCCACCACCACCCCGAGGGCACGACGGCCCGAGAACGGGACCCGCACGATCGACCCGACCCTCACCTCGGCGCCGGCACCGGTCCGGCGGTAGTCAAAGGCCCCCCGCACGGCCCGCGTGCGCGTGAGGACGACCACTCGAGCTACGGCGACACGGCTGACGATGGCGGTCACCTGACCGAATCTAGAGTGCGGCCAGGATGCCCCACGACGCCGGTGCGCGGCCAGGATGCTCGCCCGGGGGTGGGTAGCGGTCCACTACCCTGAGGTGAGTGGATGCCGAACCCGAAGTGGTCTTCTTCTGCGGTCATCCGTCGTGGCTGGCCCTGGTCCCGTTCTATCTCAAGGGGCTGCTCAGCGCTGTGGCCGCCGGGGTTCTGGCCGGGGTGATC
>JALYZQ010000164.1 GCA_030948805.1 Actinomycetota bacterium
GGCCAAGCGCATGCGCCGCGCCGTGGGTCTGGCCGACGTGCCCGGAGTGCTGGTGCTTCGCGTAGGCCCGGGCAGCCCGGCCGACGGGGCGGGTCTGAGCCGGGGCGACCTCGTGACCGTGGCCGCCGGGTCGCCGGTGCGCTCGATCGGGGACCTCGAGCGCGCGGTCAGAGCCGCCGACGGGAGCCTGGCTCTGAGCATGTTGCGCGGGGCCGAGCCGCGTGAGGTGGCCGTGAGCCTGTAGCGTCTGTGCCGATGGCGATGATCCACAAGCTGGCCGGGCCGTTCTTTGTCTCCGCCGGCGTCATGCACTTTGTCAAGCCCAGGATCTACGCGCGGATCATGCCGCCCTATGTCCCCGCACCCGAGGCGATGGTCTACGCCAGCGGCGTGGCCGAGGCCGCCGGAGGCGCTGGGCTCATGCTCGGGGGACACCGTCGCCTGGCGGGATGGTGGCTGATCGCCACCCTGGTCGCGATCCTCCCCGCCAACGTGCACATGGCCCTGCACGCCGAGGATTATCCGCAGGTGCCCGGCGGCGCCCCGACCCTGTGGGCGCGGCTGCCCTTCCAGGGCCTGTTCATCGCCTGGGTGCTGGGCGCCATGAAGCGCTGATCGATCGGCTGATCCGGCGGACGCCGGCGGCCGAGGACGTACCCTGAGCCCCTGTGCGCCATGAGCTCAGTCACCTGCGCCCACCCCAGCCCGGTGGTCGCACCTACACCCAAAGCCGGCGGCCCGGGTTTGCCGACTGCGCACCGTCAGGACGGATGCGCCTGGATGCCCTGGCCTGCTGGCTGCAGGACGTCGCCTACGCCGACGTCGAGGACGCCGGCCTGGCCCAAGCGGCGGTCTGGGTGGTGCGGCGCACGCGGATGCGGGTGGTCCGCTTTCCCCGCTTCGGCGAGCGCTTCGCGCTGACCACATTCTGCAGTGGCCTGGGCCGGATGTGGGCCGAGCGCCGCACCGACGTGGTTGCAGACGGGGAGGTCCAGCCGTGCGTGGAGGCGGTTTCGCTATGGGTGCACCTCGACGTCACCAGCTGGCGGCCCGTGCCCTTGACCGAAGCCGAGATCGCTACCTACGGGCCGGCCGCCGTGGATCGCCGCGTCAGCGCCCGCCTGCGCCATCCCGCGCCCAGCGCTCCGGCCGACGGTGAGGGCAGCGGGAGCCAGTGGCACTTTCGCCGCACCGAATGCGACATCGCCGGCCACGTCAACAACGCCGCCTACTGGCAGCCGCTGGAGGAGGAGCTGCTGGCCGGCCCTGACCCTGAGGCCCTAGAGGCGGAGATCGAGTACCGCACCCCGGCCCAGGCCGGCACCAAACGCTTGCGCAGGGAGGGGGAGTGGCGCTGGATCCTCGACCCGGCGGGGGCGATCCACGCATCGATGTTGCTGCGCCATGACTGACGGCGAGGCAATCCTGCGCGCCGCCCGGCGCCCGCTGGTCATCGGCATGGGCGGGGGCGGCGATGTCGTCGGAGCCCTGGCCAGCGCCGAGTTCAGCCGTGTCTACGACGGGGCCGATCCCGTGATCGGAGGTCTGAGCTGGGAGCGGCGCCCTGTGGATCCGGTGCCGGGTCCCCGTCTGGTCAGCGAGATCCAGGGCGCGCGGGCGATCGCCCCGGGCGTGCTGCTGGCCGGGCCGCACACGAGGGTGCGCGACCGCGATGTCTACTTCGCCGAGTCCCGGATGGCTGCGTTCCTGGACCGCCCCACCGTCCTGGTGGCGATCGACGGTGGGCCCGCGGTGGTGGCCGCCGGCCTCGCGCAGGCGGCGGCAGATCTGGACAGCGACCTGGTGCTGTTCATCGACGTCGGCGGGGATGTTGTGGCGCACGGCGATGAGCCCGGTCTGCGCAGTCCGCTGTGCGACGCCGTCATGCTGGCTGCGGCGGGACATCTCGGTCGCCTGGGGACACCGGTGCTGCTGGGCATCTTCGGCATCGGCTGCGACGGCGAGCTGACTCAGGCCGAGGTGCTGGAGCGCATCGCGCTGGTGGCCCGGGCCGGCGGCCTGGCCGGGATCCGCGGCTTGACCGAGCCGGTGGCCGCGCGCCTGGAGGCGGCTATGAAGCTGGTCCTCACCGAGGCCAGCGCTCAGGCCGTCCGCGCCTTTCGTGGCGTCAGCGGGACGGTGACCATTCGCGACGGTGAGCAGCGGCTGGAGCTCAGCCCGGTCGCCGCGCAGACCGTGTATCTCGACGTGGAGACGACGTTGGCCAGCGCCGGTGACCTGGCTCGCGCCGTGGCCGGGGCCGGCTCACTGGCCGACGCTCACCGGGCACTGACCGAGCTCGGCGTGCGGACCGAGCTGGCCCTGGAGAACGATGCTGCGGCGCGCCGTTAGACGCTGAAGACGATCTTGCCGACCACGTCGCCGGTCAGCATGGCGGCGAAGCCCTCCCGGGCCTCGGTCAGTGGCAGGGCGGCGTGGATGGCGGGGCGGATCTCGCGCTCCAGGCAGAAGCGGATCAGGCGCTCGAGCTCGGCTCGTGTGCCCATCGTGGAGCCGATCACCGCCAGCTGAAGGAAGAACAGCCGAGTCAGCTCCGCCGGCGGGGCGTCCCCTGAGGTGGCGCCGGACACGACCAGCCTGCCCCCCGGCTTCAGTGAGCGCACCGAGTGGGCCCACGTCGCCTGGCCGACTGTCTCCATCACGGCATCAACGCGCTCGGGCAGCCGGGCGCCTGATTCGAAGGCCTGTTCGGCGCCCAGGGCGATGGCCTGTTCGCGCTTGTCCTTGGAGCGGCTGGTCACCCAGACGCGGATACCGGCGGCGTTGCCGAGCACTACCAGGGCGGTGGCCACGCCGCCGGCCGCGCCCTGGACCAGGATGGTCATCCCGGGGGCCACCTGGCCGCGCGTGAACAGCATCCGGTAGGCGGTCAGCCAGGCCGTGGGTAGGCAGGCGGCATGCTCGAAGCTCAGCTCCGGAGGCTTGGGCAGGAGGTTTCGCCGGGGGACCGCGACCTTCTCGGCCAGCGAGCCCGGATAGCGCTCGGAGAGCAGCGAGCGGCTGGGGTCAAGTGTCTCGTCGTCGCGCCAGGCGTCGTCGGTGAGGACGGCGTGCACAACCACCTCATTGCCGTCCTCATCCAGGCCCGCCGCGTCGCAGCCCAGGATCATCGGCAGCCGCTCCTCGGGCAGCCCCACACCGCGCAGCGACCACAGGTCGTGGTGGTTCAGCGACGCCGCCTTGACCGAGACCGTGGTCCAGCCGTCGGGGACCTCAGGCTCAGGACGCTGGCCGACCTCGAGCCCCGAAAGGGGATCGTCACGGTCGATGGACTTGGCGTACGCGGCCAGCATCAGCTCCTCGCGGACCGTACCCCCCGACCGCGACGGGCAAAACCGTGCTCGCACCACCGCGGGCGGATGCGTGATGTGACTAACGCTCGTTTTTCGACGCTTTGTCGCATCTCCCCAAGAGAAGCGGCTACCTCCACTCCCCGCGAGGGCTGGCGATCGCCGCCTGGGCGGCGGCGATGCGAGCGATCGGTACCCGATAGGGCGAGCAGGAGACGTAGTCCAGGCCGGCGTCGTGGAAGAAGGCGATTGACTCCGGGTCGCCGCCGTGCTCGCCGCACACACCCAGCCCGAGATCGGGGCGGGCTTCGCGACCGACCCAGGCGGCCAGGCGCACCAGCCAGCCCACGCCCGGCTTGTCGATCGTCTCAAAGGGGCTGCGGTCGATGATCTTTCGCTCCATGTAGGCGGGCACGAACTTGGACTCCACGTCGTCGCGGGAGAAGCCCAGCGCGGTCTGGGTCAGGTCATTGGTGCCGAAGGAGAAGAAGTCAGCGAACTGGGCGATGCGGTCGGCTACGAAGCAGGCCCGGGGCAGCTCGATCATCGTCCCCACGGCGTAGTCCTCACCGGCCTTCAGGCCCTCGTCTTCGCCCACGCGCGACACCAGCTCGCGCATCAGCTCAATCTCGTGCTCGTAGTCGACCAGCGGGATCATGATCTCCAGCTGCGGCGGCTGCGCGGCGGCCCGGGCGGCGCGGAAGATGGCCTGTACCTGCATCTCGTAGATCTCGGGGTAGAGGATCCCCAGCCGGCAGCCGCGGGTGCCGAGCATCGGGTTCTCCTCGGAGATCTCCTCCACACGCTCGAGCATCCGCTCCAGCTGCCCGAGGTCTTCTGACTCCTCGATCCGTGCGCGCTCCACGGAGGCGGCCAGGTCAGGCAGATTGGGTAGGAACTCGTGCAGGGGCGGGTCGAGCAGGCGCACGGTCACCGGCAACCCGGCCATGGCTTCGAACAGGCCCTCGAAGTCCCTCTGCTGCAGGGGCAGGAGCTCAGCCAGCGCCTCGCGCCGCGCGTCGGCGTCGTTGGCCATGATCATGGCCCGCATCTTGGGCTGTCGGTCCTCGGCCATGAACATGTGCTCGGTGCGGCACAGGCCGATGCCCTGCGCACCCAGCTCCCGCGCCCGCTGTGCGTCCTCAGGGGTGTCGGCGTTGGTACGCACGCCGAGGGCGCGCAGCTCGTCCGCCCAACCCAGGATCTGCTCGAAGTTCTCGTCCACCCGAGCCTGCACCAGAGGCACGTCATCGACGGTCACGCAGCCTTTGGTGCCGTCGATGGCGATGGAGTCACCCTCGTGGAGCTGAGTTCCGTTGACGGTGACCGTCTTGGCCCCCAGGTCGATGGCGACCGCGTCCGCGCCGACCACGGCCGGACGTCCCATCCCGCGGGCGACCAGGGCGGCGTGGGAGGCCTTGCCGCCCTCTGAGGTCAGGATCCCCTTGGCGGCGTGAAAGCCGGCCACGTCGCCGGCGTCGGTGAACGGCCGCACGAGAATCACGTCGCGGCCTTCCTCAGCGGCGGCCACGGCGTCGGCGGCCGTGAAGACGATCGTCCCCTTGGCCGCCCCGGGGGACGCGTTGACCCCGGAGGCCAGGACCTCGAAGTCGGCCTGGGGGTCGAAGGTGGGATGCAGCAGGGCGTCCAGTGAGGCGGGGTCGATCGTGGCCAGCGCCCCCTCCCGGCTCAGCAGTCCCTCGGCGACCGCATCCACCGCGAAGCGAACCGCGGCCTGGGCGGGACGCTTGGCGTTGCGGGTCTGGAGCATGAACAGCTGCCCCTCCTCCACAGTGAACTCGGTGTCCTGCATGTCCTCGTAGTGGCCCTCCAGCGTGCTCAGGATCTCCATCAGCTCGGCGTGGACGTCGGGCAGCCAGTCCTTGATCTCGGCGATGTCCCGTGGGGTCCGCACGCCGGAGACGACGTCCTCGCCCTGGGCGTTGGGCAGGAAGTCCCCGCTGGGCTCCGGTGCGCCGGTCACCTCATCGCGCGAGAAGGCCACCCCCGACCCCGAGGTGTCGCCCCGGTTGCCGAACACCATCTGCTGCACGTTGACCGCCGTTCCCCACTCGTCGGGGATCCGGTTCATGCGTCGGTAGGCCACCGCGCGCTCGCCCACCCAGGAGTCAAACACGGCCCGTATGGCCAGCCGCAGCTGCTCCTGCGGATCCTGGGGAAACTCGTCTCCGGTCTGCTCGCGGTAGATGTCCTTGAAGGTCTGGGTGAGCTCACGCAGGGCATCCACGTCGAGCTCGGTGTCGTCCTTGACGCTGCGCTGTGACTTGGCGGCCTTGATCGCGTCCTCGAAGCGCTCGCCGGGGATCGCCCGCGTGACGTTGCCGAACATCTGGACGAAGCGACGGTAGGAGTCCCAGGCGAAGCGCTCGTTCTCGGTCTGCTTGGCCAGACCGAGCACCGACTCGTCTCCCAGGCCCAGGTTCAGCACCGTGTCCAGCATGCCCGGCATCGACTCCCGGGCCCCCGAGCGCACTGAGACCAGCAGCGGATCCTCACGGTCGCCCAGGGCCTTGCCCGCGTGGTCCTGTAAGCGCCCCAGGGCCTGCGCGACCTGGTCGGCCATGTCCTCGGGCTCCTCACGGCCGGCCCGCATGTACTCCGCGCAGGCTTCGGTGGTGATCGTGAACCCGGCCGGGACCCGCTCGGGCCCTAACACTCGCGTCATCTCCGCCACGTTGGCGCCCTTGCCCCCGAGGAGATCGCGCATGTCCCGGGAGCCGTCGGCAAAGTCATACACCCAGCGGGACATCGGCCTGATCCTAACCGAGCACCAGCGGCTATCTCGCGACCCGTAGCCAGACCTCGCGAGCGATCTGTGCCGCTATCTGGTCTGGGGCCCGGGTGGCGTCAATTTGACGGGCGCCGAAGCGCGGGGCCAAGGCCCGGTAGGTGGCGGCATGCTCCGCGAGCTGGGCAACGGACCAGATGTCGTCCTTGCGGGCCACCGACACCTCGGGCGGCAGGTCCAGGAGGTAGGCCAGATCGGGGCGCGGAGTGGCCAGCGCCACGACGCGTCGTTGCCGGGCGACAGCCGAGCGGTAGACCACCTCCATCCGCACGGCGAGGTCCAGGGGTCCTCGGTCGAAGATGATCACGCGACCCCGAGCCAACGAACGGGCGGCATGGAGGCGCTGCTCCAGCGCGTTGGCCAGCGTGACGTAGGAGGACCAAGCGCTGCGCAGAGGATCCTGGATCTGGGGAGTGTGTGCCTCGGGGAGGTTGTCGTAGTCCCCCATGGCCTGGACCTGACGGCGGCTCAGGCGCAGCAGCGCCTTGGCCGGCTTGGCGACCAGATCCAGGGCGGCGTTGCCCTGCAGGCTGTTCCAGACCAGGTCAACGTCGAGACCGAGCGCGGTCAGCGCCTCGTGCAGCCACCGCGCCTGCGAGCTCTTGCCCGCCCCGTCGACGCCGGAGAGGACCACCAGCAGGCCTGCGCCCGCCCGCGTACCCAGCGTCCGCCGCTGTAGCGCTCGCCACGCCGGCTCTGAGCCTATGCCCGACGCCGTCCGAGCCAGCGCGGCCAGGGCCGGAGCAACCTCCCACGCGGGGGCGCCGGCCTGCGCTGCCTCCCAGGCCCCGGGATCTTCCTCCAGGAGGCGCTCCAGCCTCACTCGCCGCTTGGGCGGCAGGTAACCGCCGCGCCCGGCCAGGCGGGCCAGGACGAGTAGAGCGTGCACCGGGGCGGGGCGGGCCAGCGGCTCGGATCCGGCCAGCGGGAGCGCGGCGGCGAAGAGCTCCCCAAGCGCCGGAGGGTGAAGGTAGCGCTCGGCGTCGATCAGCTCCACCGCATAAGCCGAGCAGGCACCGAACAAGGCGAATGTCGATCCCGAGCGCGTGAAGCCGGCGTTGGGCAGCGCGCGTTCTAGCCGCTCTCGCTCGGGGCGGCGGACCAGGAGATCCAGATCGCGTCCGGACGGGGGTAGGGAACCGATCACGATGGCCCGATCGCCCACGAGCTGCGCCACCGCGGTGACGGCCCGCGCGCCCAGCCCCGCTTTGTCGGTTGCGGGGGCGCTCACGTCGGACCCGGTCGGCGGCCCAGGTTCTGATAAGCCGAACGCAACCCCGGGCGAACGAGTCGTCGGTAGGTCCAGCTGGCGGCGCCGCGCGGCCCCGGGCGATACATGCGCACCTCGGAGTGGGCGCGCGCGTCCTGGGCGAACTTGCGCTTCCATTCCGAGTCGCCGCCCAGCAGCTCGTGCCGGGAGAGGCCGAGCTCGATGCACCGCTCGATCACGGCCAGGCGCAGAACCAGGCCGGGGGCCAGGCGCCGGAAGCGCTCGTCAAACCCCGTCTTGAGCAGATACAGGCGTCCACCGAGGAGCAGGTCGAGGTCGAAGGCCACGATCTGATCGCCGAAGCTCACCCACGAGAGCGCCAACTGACCTTGGGCCGCGAACTCGCGAGCGACCCCACGGTAGAACCCGGTGGTGACCGAGTCACTGAGGACTGCGGTCCCCGCCTGGCCCTTCCAGCCACTGGCCTCGACCGCGAAGCCCTGGTCCAGAACGCTCTCCAGGTCATCTGGCTGCTCTATGAGGTGAAAGCTGGCTTTCTGCTCGCGCACCATCTTGCGCCGGAACCTGTCCAGCGGAGCCCCCCACCGTGAACGCGTGGCGGCGCGGAAGGCGTCCACGTCGACGCTCGTGTCGACGAACGGCGAGACATGACGCCGGCGCTGCACCAGGAGGCGGCCGCGATGATGGGCCTGTAGCCAGCTGAGGGTCGGGCTGTCCCGCGGCAACGCGTCGAGAACGATGCACCGATGATCCATTTCGAGCAGGGCGCAGAGCGCCTGCGCTCGGGCCGCCGGATCAGACACGATCACGTCGTAGTACGGCGTGTGAACGTTGGTCAGCGATTCCAGCTGGCTTCCGCGCTGGGCCATGGGGATCAATCCAACCAGCTCGTCGTCGCGCCAGGCTGCCCCCGTGCACAGCTGGCGCCCGTCGGCGAAGGCCCCCCACCACGACAGCAGCCACTCGGGCGACGTGAAAGGGTCGCGGTTCAACGCCCGCCAGTCCTTGCGCAGCGACTGAAGCCGGGACTCGTCACGGATCCACTCCAGGCGCACATCCTCTCGCTGATGCTCGGCTTGACCTGCCGCTGACACGTCTCCTGTCTGCCTTCCCTAGACGTGATCGCTGGGCCGGCGCCGGCGCAGGGCGAGGTACGCGCTCTGCAGGGCAGGACGCGTCGCCGCCCAGTACACCCAGCTCGCCGTCCCCGCCGGGCCACGGCGGTAGAGCCGCAGCTCGGTGTGGGCTCGGTCCCCGCTGGCGAACTTGCGCTTCCAGTCGGCGTCGTCGCCGAGCAGCTCGTGCGTCGCGAGGCCGAGCTCGATGCCGCGCTCGATGATCGCCAGCCGCAACACCAGCCCGGGAGCGAGGCGCCGGTGGCGTTCGTCGAAGCCCGACTTGACTCCGTACACCCGGCCGCCGACCACAAAGGCGAGGTCGAAGGCGACCATCTCGTCGCCGAAGCTCAGCCACGAGACGGCGAGCTCGCCGGTGGCCGCATACTGATGGGCCAAGCTTCGGTAGAAGCTGTTTGTGGCCGGATCGGAGATGATCGCGGTTCCGGCCTCGCCCTTCCAGCCGCTGGCCTCGATCGCGAATCCGGCGTCCAGTAGCCGGTCGAGATTCTCGGGCGCCTGAAGGAGGTGAAAGCTGGCCCCGTTCTCGCGCTCCATCTTGCGCCGGTAGCGGTCCAGGGGGGCCTTCCACCGAGGCTGGCTGACGGCGCGAAAGGCATCCTTGCTCACACTGGTGTCGACGAACGGGGAGACGTGGCGTCGGCGTGAGGCCAGGTGACGGCCGGCAGTGTGAGCGCGCAGCCAGGCGGTGGTCCGGCTGGTGTCGGGCAGCGCGTCGAGCACCACAGCGCGGTAGCGAGAGTGCAGCAGAGCTCGCAGGATCTGGGCGCGGGCGGCTTCGTCGATGGCGGCGATGTCGTAATGCGGGGTGTGTTCGTTGGTCGGCGTCAGTAGGCGGTCGCCGTCTGAGGTCAGGACGGCCAGCGCAGCCAACTTTTCGCCGCGCCACAGCGCCGCGGCTAGCAGGGCGCGCCCGGCGCCGAACGCGTGCCACCACGAGAGCAGCCACTCGGGTGAGGTGAACGGGTCGTCGCTGATCGCGCGCCAGGCGGGGACGATCGACTCGAGCGCTGCTTCCCCACGCAGCCATTGCACAGAGCTGTGTTCGTCCTGGCCGCCCGCGGGCGGGGCCGGGAGGGGCGGCTGCGGCCCGCCGGTCGGCCGGCGTCGCGGTCCGGGAAGCTTGGCCAGCAGCCTGTGGGCCGGCAGGATCATCGGCCCCGGGTCGCGCACCGAGAACACGGCATGTGCGGTGCGGCGCCGGGGGGCCAGCGCGCGCATCCCCTGGCGCAGCTTGCCGCTACGCAGCAGGCTCACGATCGCGCGAGCATCGGCGGGTTCCAGCCGGTAGCGGACGCCG
>JALYZQ010000197.1 GCA_030948805.1 Actinomycetota bacterium
GCGCAGCTCGGCTCGCTGGTCGCCCAGCACCTCGGCGACGTGGGGGCCCGCACAGTGGACGAGGAGTTGCTTGCCGCGGGCATCGGCCCGGGCCACCCGAGCCTCCACCCCCAGCCCGGATCATGGAGCGGACCCCAGTCATGATCGATCTCGTCCCCGTGACCGCGGGGGCGGCCTTGGCCGTTGTCGCCGGGGTCCGCTCGTCCTGGTCGCCCTGAGGCGAGTCGATGCTGGCCAGCATCACTCCGCTCGGGGAGCGGGGCCGTCAAAGCCATTATGCGGTGACGATGGTCACCTTTTTGCTCGGCGCAGCGCTGGCCGGAGCGGGCGTCGGGTTGGTGCTGGGGGCGATCGGCTCGGCTGCCCTGGGCGCGGTTAGCCCAAGCGCGCGGCTCGTAGTGCTGGCCGTTGCGCTCGCGGTGGCGATCGGGATCGACCTGCGCTCGGGCTCGGCTCCCGGGCCCCGCCGGCAGGTCAATGAGCAGTGGCTGGACAGCTACCGGGGCTGGGTCTACGGGCTGGGCTTCGGGGCTCAGCTCGGCCTCGGTCTGAGCACCATCGTGACCAGCGCGGCCACCTACGTCGGCTTGCTGGCCGCCGTGCTCAGCGGTAGCGCGGCCGCTGGGGCGCTGATCTACGGCAGCTACGGCCTGCTGCGGGGGGTAACCCCGCTGCTGGCCTCGGGAGTCCGGGCGCCCGAGCAGCTGGTCACGCTGCACGTCGGGCTGGCACGGGGTCGCGCCCCGGTCACCGTGGCCAGCCTGGCCGTGCTGGGCACGCTTCTCGTGCTCGCCGTCGCCGGTGTGCTGGCGTGAGACGTCACTCTTCCCGGGGTCGTGGTGTGATCCTCGGCGCCCACGGCCTGCGGATCGAGCTTCCAGCGCGCTGGACGGGCCGTGTGTTTCGTCGCCCCGGCGGCAATGCCACGCTGCATGCCGGCGACTTCCAGCTCGCCCTGAACGACGGGGAGTTCGGGGACGCCAGCACGGGACGGATGCCCCACGGCGCGTCGTTCATCGCCCTGACCGAGTACATCCCGGGGGCCGGGCTTCATGCCGGTCATGGGCTGTTCGCCCCGCGCCGCATCGCTCTACCGCTGGAGCCCCGAATGTTCGCCGCCAGCCGCCTGGCCCATCCCCACCGCGGCCAGGCCGGAGCCCAGCAGTTCTTTACCACTCGTGGGCGCCCGTTCTGCCTTTACGTGGTCCTGGCCGGGGGTGGCGCGCAGCGCCGCCGTCAGCTCCCGGTGCTTGACCGGATCCTGCGCTCGGTACGAATCGAGGCGGCCGGCGGCGGGGGGGCGGGGACGCCGTGATAGTGGGCTGAGTCGTAGCTGGGCGCGCTGTAGCACGGCGTCAGGCCCACGCGCACGGGGTTGCGGTAGGTGGCCGTGAAGCCGGTGGCGATGACGTTGGCGCCCTGGGCGACGGTCGATGTGATGGTCAGAGTGATCGTGTAGCGCGCCCGCTCACCAGCCGCGTAACGGCGCCCCGCACAGCGCACGGCGACCAAGAAGCTCCCGATGCCCGTGTAGTAACCGGGCCGGCGGCGGTGCAGGCGCAGCCGGTCAAAGCCATGAGCCCGCCCCCGCACCAGCTGGACGGTGGCACAGACACCCGTCGGGCAGGAGGGGATGAACTGCCAGGTCCGGGTGACGTGCTGGCCGCGGCGCTCGCCGGGAATGCCGACGGCCTTGGTGACCACTCCGTTGGCCTGGAAGAAGCCCTCCAGCCGGGCGTCGTGGCTGAGCGCATTGGCGCTCGCCGCCGTTGGGCTGAGCGTGGCGACGATGGCGGCGGCCAAGGCGACGGGGACCGCCCTCATGATCCGAACCCCAGCGCCAGCTCGCACAGCAACCGTACGCCCCAGCCGGTTCCCCCCTTGTCGAGGTAGGGGGCGCGCCCCCGGAAGGCCACCGCGTACATGTCCAGGTGGGCCCAGGGAACCGGGCCGGCGAAGTGATGCAGGAACTCCGCCGCTGAGCTGGCCAGCCCGACGCGCGGCTCGGGCCGGTTGGTCAGCACGGCGAAGCGGCCCTTGGTCATCTCGGCGTAGCGCGGGTGCAGCGGCAGCCGCCAGACCGGCTCCCCGCTGCGCTCGCCGCACTCCACCGCGCGAGCCGCCAGGGCGTCGTCGTTGCTCATCAGGCCGGCGTAGACGGAGCCCAGCGCCGCCTCGACGGCCCCGGTCAGCGTGGCTACATCGATGATCGCCGCGCAGCCCTCCCGCCGCGCGTGGGTGATGCAGTCAGCCAGCACCAGGCGCCCCTCGGCGTCAGGGTTGTCGATCTCGATTGTCGTGCCATCGAGGGCGGTGACGACATCCCCGGGCCGGACGGCATGCGGTCCGGGCAGATTCTCCACGGCTCCGACGACGCCGAGCACCCGTACCGGGGCTTCGAGCTCGGCCAGGGCGGCGATCGCCTCGAGCACGGCTGCGCCCCCGCACATGTCGAACTTCATCTCCATCATGCGGGCCGCCGGCTTGAGGGCCAGGCCTCCGCTGTCAAACGTGACCGCCTTGCCGATAAGCCCCAGCCGAGCGCCATCAGGGGCCACTGTGTCGGGCTCATAGCGCAGCTCGATGAGCCGAGCGTCCTCGGGCGTTCCTTGGGCCACGGCGGCGAAGGCGCCCATGCCGCGATCTCTGATCTGCGCTTCATCAAGGATCGACACATCGAACTGGGCGTGACGGCCGCCCAGCTCACGGGCGTAGTCGGCCAGGGCGGCCGGAGTGAGGTCGTTGGGGGCCGTGTTGGCGAGGTCGCGAGCCCGGTTCTGGGCCTCGGCCAGCAACCTCGCCCGCTGCACCGGAGCCGACACGTCGGGCTCGGCGCTGACGATCAGCCGCTCCAGGGCCGTCTCGCCGCGTGGCGCCGGCTTGTAGCGGGTGAAGCGGTAGGCGGCGAGCAGGGTGCCGCTGACCAACCCTTCGACGATCTCAGGGCCGACCCGGTCGGGAAGCGCCCAGCACAGCACGCGGGCAGCCATCTGTCGGCCCCGCGTGTGCACGTGGGCCGCGGCGATCCGGGCCTGCTCAGGCGCAAACTCCGACCGCGGCCCGAGCCCGACCAGGAGTAACCGGCGCCGATCGTGATGGGCGACTGCCACCCGCCCCAGCGAGCCGACCGCCTCACCGCGGTCGAGCATCGCCTGCAGGCCATCGTCGAGGGGAGCGGAGGCCAGGCCCTCGTCCTCAAAAACCCCGACAGCGATCGTGTCGGCGTCCGTGGCGAGCGGGGTGTCGGTGCTCGCCGTGGAGTCCACGGCGGCCACGTTACCAACGCTCCCGCGTAGGATTGAGTGACCTCGCCTCCGATCCTCAAAGGAAGTCCCGATGCCCAAGACAGTCATCCTCTCGGCCGCCCGCACGCCGATCGGCAAGCTCGGCGGCGGTCTGGCTTCGCTGGACGCCACTGAGCTCGGCGGCACGGCGATCCAGGCCGCGCTGGAGCGCGCTGACGTCGAGCCCGAGGCCGTCGAGCACGTGATCATGGGCCAGGTGCTTCAGGCCGGTCAGGGCCAGATCCCTTCGCGCCAGGCTCAGATCAAGGCCGGGATCCCCAAGGAGGTTCCCTCCGAGACGATCAACAAGGTGTGCGCGTCGGGCATACGGGCCACCGGTCTGCTCGACGCCGCGATCCGGGCCGGGGACCTCGAAGTCGGCGTGGGGGGCGGGATGGAGTCGATGTCAAACGCCCCCTACATGCTCAAGGAGGCTCGTTTCGGCTTCCGGATGGGGGACGGCAAGGCGATCGACGCGATGATCTCAGACGGGCTGACCAATCCTTTCTCGGGCAAGCACATGGCTCAGGAGGCCTCTGAGGTCGCCGAGGAGCTGGAGATGACCCGGGCCGACATGGACCGCTGGGCGCTGCGCTCCCACGAGCTGGCCATCAAGGCCACCGACGAGGGCCGCCTGCCCGAGGAGATCGTCCCGGTCACGGTGAAGGGTCGCAAGGGCGACACCACGGTGGAGGTCGATGAGGCCCCGCGCCGGGACTCGAGCCTGGAATCGCTGTCCAAGCTCCCGCCCATCTTCATCAAGGACGGGACCCACACGGCCGGTAACTCCCCCGGCGTCAATGACGGCGGGGGCGCCATAGTGGTGTCCTCGGATGAGTGGGCACAGGCCAACGGCAAGTCTGTCCTGGCCACGATCCTCGCCCAGGCCCAGGTCGCCGATGACTTCGCCTACCTGGCCCGGACCCCGGCCAAGGCAGCTCAGAAGGCCCTGGAGAAGGTGGGCCTGTCGGCCTCGGACATCGATCTGTGGGAGATCAACGAGGCCTTCGCTTCGGTGACGCTGAACTCGATGCGGGTGCTGGGCATCGACGAGGATAAGGTCAATGTCAACGGCGGGGCCGTGGCCCTTGGGCACCCGATCGGGGCTTCGGGCGCCCGGATCCTCGGCACCCTGGTCTATGAGCTGCGCCGGCGCGGTGGAGGTCTGGGCTGCGCGGCGATCTGCTCCGGCGGCGGTCAGGGCGATGCGGTGATCGTCGAGGTCAATGGCGGCTGAGGGGGCTGCCTCCGACGGCGGTCGACCCGCGGCGGCCTTCTTCGATCTCGACAAGACCCTGATCCAGGGGTCATCGGCGTTCCAGTTCGGCCGGGCCGCCTATCGGGCCGGGCTGCTGGCCCGGCGCCAGCTGCTGGCCGACGCGATCGCCAACGTGCGCTTTCGCCTGCGTGGGGCCACCGATGAGAGCTCGCTGGCCCTGCGCGATCGGATCTCGGCCTCGCTGGCGGGCACCCGGGTGCGCGACCTCGAGCGCCTCGGGGTCGATGTGCTGGCCGGAATCCTGCCCCGCGTCTACCCGCAGATGCTGGCCGTCGCCCACGAGCACCAGGACGCCGGCCGGCGGGCCTACATCGTCACCGCCGCCTCCCAGGAGCTGGCCGACATCTTGGCTCAGGTGATGGCCTTCGACGGCGCCATCGGCTCCAACCTGTCTGAGGTGGTGGACGGGGTGTACACCGGCACACCCACCGGCCTGTTCATCTACCGCGCCCAGAAGGCCCAGGCGATCGAGGAGCTGGCCGAGCGGGAGGGGATCGACCTGAGCGCCTCCTACGCGTACTCCGACTCGGAGTCTGACCTGCCGATGCTGCAGGCCGTCGGGCATCCAGTGGCTGTCAACCCTGACCTCGCGCTGGCCCGCATCGCCCGTCAGGAGGGCTGGCAGGTGATGCACTTCGATCGCCTGGGCCGGCGCTTGAAGGCCGCTGGGGCGCTGGCCGGGGCCGCCGCCGTGGGGGGAATCGGCAGCGCGGTCATAGTCATGCGGCTGCGCGCGCGGCGCTCGCTCCTACGTCGGACGCCGCGCTGGGGTTCGCGCTGGTCCTAGTTGATCGACGCGGTCAACTTCCCCGGTACGGTGGTCCCACCGGGCGCTCCGCGCGAGGGTCGCGCGGGGTGATCCCGGTCACGGCCACGCTATCTCCACGCACCGTAGGCCGTCAAGCCCAGCCGGCGGCCGCCACCGGACGCTGACTACAATTTCCGCCCCACCGTGCCCGAGCCCGAGAAGAAGATCCGCGTTGTCGTTGCCAAGCCGGGGCTCGACGGGCACGATCGCGGGGCCAAGATCATCGCCCGCGCCCTGCGTGACGCGGGCATGGAGGTGATCTACACCGGGCTTCACCAGACGCCCGAGCAGATCGTCGAGACGGTGATCCAGGAGGACGCCGACGCCGTCGGACTGTCGATCCTCTCCGGCGCCCACATGACACTGGTGCCGCGGATCATGGAACTGCTGGGTGAGCAGGGCATCGACGATGTGATCGTGACCGTGGGTGGGACGATCCCCGCCGACGACGTCGAGGAGCTCAAGGGACTCGGGGTGGCCGAGGTGTTCACGCCCGGCGCGTCGGCGCAGCAGGCGATCGACTTCATCCGCGGCGCTGTCCGCGCCTAGCGGACGGTGCACTAGTGCTGCCTCCCGCTGCGCCGGCGGCCGACGCGCAAACCGGACTCCGACGGCTTCGCGCCGCTTGGGTACGTCGACGTTCCCAGGCGGATCTGGCGACCGATTGACTCGTCAGTCAACCCGGTATCATTCGGCCACCTCATGGGTCAAAGACAGCTCAGAGGACGGGGCCCCACCCACTCACCGCCCCGCGCAGGACATTCGATAGGAGGCCACACTTGAAGATTTGCGTCCTGGTCAAAGAGGTTCCCGACGCCGCCGTCGAGAAGCGCATCAACCCCTCGACGGGGCGCATGGACCGATCCGGGGAGAGAAACCTCAACCCTTACGACACCCACGCGATCGAGGCAGCGATGCAGATCCGTGAGGGCGGAGCTGCGGAAGTGGATGAGATCGTCGCCGTGACGATGGGTCCCGACACGGCCGTGCGCGCCCTGCACAAGGCCGTCTCGCTGGGAGCCGACCGCTCCGTTCACCTGTCCGACGAGTCGCTGGCCGGCTCCGACGTCGCGGCCACCGGCTACGCGCTGGCCAAGGCCATTGAAAAGGAGTCACCCGACCTGGTGTTGCTGGGCCAGCAGTCCGATGACGGCGAGTGCTACACGATCGGTGCTGTGGTTGCCGACCACCTGCAGATGCCGTCGCTGACGCAGGTCATCAAGCTCGATGTGGCCGACAGTGCCCTGACCTGCGAGCGCCAGGCCGAGTACGGCTACGAC
>JALYZQ010000201.1 GCA_030948805.1 Actinomycetota bacterium
GGTCGGCGCCCGCCCGGTGGCGGGCTCTGAGGCGCGAGCGCGCTGGGTGATGAGCACGCAGCCGCCGACGACCAGCGCGGCCAGCAGGGCGACCGGATCGAGCGTCTCACCGAGCAGCGGTACTGACCAGACGATCGTCAACAGAGGTTGGGCGAGCTGGGTCTGGCTGGCTCGGGCCACGCCGGCCTCGGCCAGGCCGCGGTACCAGGCGAAGAACCCGTAGAAGGTCGATACGGTGCCGACGTAGGCGAAGGCGAGCAGCGCCGGGACTGTGATGTGAATGGGCGGAGCGCGCACGGCGCCGACGATGGTCAGCCCCACGGCCAGCGGAAAGGACAGCAAGAGGCCCCAGCCCACCACCTCCCAGCCCGGCATCTCTCGGGCCAGCCGGCCGCCTTCGGCGTATCCGACCGCGGCCACGACCACGGCCGCGAGCAGCAGCAGGTCGGCCGGGCGCAGGCTGCCGGCCCCCCGTGATAGCGCGTAACCCGTGACAACCGCCGTACCCAGCAGGCTGGCGAACCAGAACCAGGGCCCAGGGCGATCTCCCACGCGGAGCACCGCGACCACGGCGGTCGCCGCCGGGAGAAGGCCGATGACGACCGCGCCGTGGGTGGAGCTGGTGTGGTGCAGCGCGAGTGCCGTCAGGACCCCGAACCCGATTCCGCAGCCGAGGGCGACGCCGACCAGACCCGGCCAGTGCCGGCGCTCAGGGAGCCGCGCCCCGGAGAGCCGCAGCGTGGCGGCGGCGATAACGGCGGAGATCACCGAGCGTCCTGCGCCGACCACGAGCGGATCGAAGCTTCGCTCAGCCAGGACCGTGGCCGGGAAGGTGAAGGAGAAGGCCAGCACGCCCAGCGCAGCCCAACCCAGCCCTTGCCTCGGGCTGGGTTTGAGCGTGCGAGCGAACGGCCACCGACGCCGAACGCCGGGCGGCGTCGCTGACTTGAAGGAGCTCGGCACCAGACTGCACGATATCCACGCCTTCCTGCCCTCCTAGCCCGCTTGATTTGCCTGCTACGCTCGCGTCCTTGGAGCGCCGCGCATGACCGCGGCGGCGCCGGACACGGACAGGCCGAGTTAGGAGTAGAGGTGAGAAGATTGGGGGCGTGGCTGGTCGCCCTCATTGCCGTGGGCGCCTGTGTGGGGATCACAGCGGGCCCAGCGTCTGGCTACGTGACCGGCGGTCAGCGCTGGCCGTCACACCGCATCCCGTACTTCGATACCGGTCCTGACCATGCCGCGGTCCGAGCCGCCGTGCGCGCCTGGAACACCAGTGGGGCGAACCTGCGCTTCGTCCCGGTGGCGCGCCGGGCCGCTCATGTCCTGATCGTGGAGCTGCGGCCCCCCGGATGCTACGGAGTGGATGGCTTCGGGACGCTGGGCTACTCCCACCAGGGAGACCGGGTCCAGCTGCGCGCGTGCCCCAATCGCGCCCAGGATGCGATAGTCGCCGCCCATGAGCTCGGCCACGTTCTGGGCCTCAACCATGAGCTGCACGGCTGCGCGACGATGAACCCGGCGGCTCAGTTGCGTTGCGGCCTACCGCGACCGTACTTCACCAACTGCCGGTTACTGGAGCGCGACGATATCCGCGGGGCCATCAGCCGCTACGGCGGACACCTGCGTCCGATCCATTCGCCCCAGTTCTGCCCCCAGTACTCAAGGCCGCGTCCGGCCACATCGATGACCGTCACCGGCAACACACCGCCGGCCCAGCAACTCTGGGCCACGCTGCAGATCCCCCGCGAGCGTCGGTTGATCATCGTGCCCGGCTTTGGCTTCAAGCAGACCGGTCCGCAGCTGCTGGTCTCGCTCTACCGCCACGCCGGCTCCTGTCCCCCAGGAGCACCCCACGGCCATCCCGTCAGCGAGGGCACGCCCTCTCACACCGGGCGGCTCCACATCGCGCTGGACCCCCGAGCCCAGCTCAAGCCCGGTCCGTGGTGCTATGCCGCCTGGACCCGTGATGCGGCTGGTCGGCGGGCCGCCCGGGCCACGACCTTCAGCGTCGTGGTCGCACATCAGAGCCCGACGGCCGCCTTCTACCCGCCGGAGGGCAACGTGGCCGGCATTCCGACGCAGTTCTATGACGCCTCCAACCAGGGCGACGATCCGATCACCGCCTGGTCGTGGAACTTCGGCGACGGGACGGCCACCACCGGCACCGACAGCCAGCCCACTCACACCTACGACACTGCCGGGACGTACACGGTCATCCTGACCGTGACCGCATCTGACGGACAGACCTCGACCGTGTCACACCCAGTGGCGGTCGACCCCAGCGGGGGCTGAGGGCGACCGCAGGGAGCCTACCCGCCAGGCGGCCTCGGTAGAGTTCGCTCATGTCCGCTTCATCCGTCGAGCAGCCGGAGGCGGATCTCGGCTCACTCGACTTCTGGGGCCAGCCCGCCGAGCAGCGCGACCGCTACTTCGCACGACTGCGCAACGAGGTTCCGCTCTCGCGCCACCTTCCCCCTGAGGACATTCTCGGCCTGCCCGATCAGGCCCGGATGCCCTACTGGGCGATCGTACGTCATGCGGACATCCGCAGCATCTCGCGTGATCCTGAGCGCTTCTGCTCCGGCCAAGGGGTGCAGTTCGCCGATGCGCCCCCTGAGATGCTCGAGGCTTCGCAGTCGTTCCTGGCCATGGACGCTCCTCGTCACGCCAAGCTGCGCAAGCTGGTCAGCTCAGCCTTCACACCGCGTCAGGTGCAGCGCATTGAGGAGGGGATCCGGACGAGCGCCAAGCGGATCATCTCCCAGGCTGCGCCGACTGGCGGCGGGGACTTCGTTGATCTGATCGCCAAGCGCCTGCCCCTGCAGACCATCTCCGACATGCTGGGGGTGCCCGGGGCCGACCGCGAGCGTGTGATGGAGGCCGCCGACACCTTGATCGCCGCCGCTGACCCTGAGGTGTTCGGCGCTCGCCAGCCGATCGAGGTTCTGGGCGGCGCCCTCTGGACGCTCACCGAGTTTGCCACCGAGCTGGCCGAGCATCGCGAGCACAGACCCGGCGACGATCTGATGACCGCCCTGGTGCAGGCCGAAGTCGACTCAGAGCGCCTGACCCACGCCGAGATCGCGGCCTTCCTGGTCCTCTTGTCGGTCGCCGGCAACGACACCTCGCGGCACACGACCTCCCATGCGATGCGGGCCTTGACCACCAACCCCGACCAGCGGCGGTATCTGCTGGACGACCTCGAGACCCGGATGCCGCTCGCCGTGGAGGAGTTCGTACGCTGGGCCTCTCCGGTGATGACCTTCAGGCGCACCACAACCGAAGAGGTGCAGCTCCACGGGGAGACACTGCCGGCCGGCGAGAAGGTGGTCCTCTTCTATCGCGGGCCATCTTCACCGAAATGCTGGAGGTCATGCCCGACATCGAGGCCGGCGAGCCTGAGCTGCTGCGCAGCGCCTTCATCCACGGCATCAAGCGCATGCGGTGCACGTTCACCGCCCGAGCCTGAGTCAGCCTTGCGGACAGTCGGGCCCCATCAGAGGTGAGAGCCTGGACTATTCGGTCTCGACGCCCAGCGTACGCGCGGTCGCCGAGCGGGTGACCGTGCGCTGGTCGGGGTTGGTGCGGAGAATCCGGTCACCGAGGTTGGAGCTCACGCCGAGCCAGTAGCCCTCGTGCTTGAAGTGATGCAGGCGGTGGTTGCGCCAGATCCGCCGGTACCAGCCCGAGCGCGGGACGTAAGGGGTGTGAATCAGGAAATGCGACCACTCGTAGCGCAGCAGCCCGAGGTAGGAGACGACGACCGCGGTCAGCCCGAGCGCGACCAGATGGCCGCCGAACAGAGCCACGGACGCCCACACGATCAGGGGCGCGGTTACGCCGATCTGGATCAGGAAGCTCACCACCTCAAGGGGCTTGAGCAGCACTCGATCCAAGTCGGACGGCGCACGGTGATGGCGGCGGTGCTGGATCGAGCCGTAGAGCTCGATCCGCCGTCCGCGGAGCCGGAACGGCGGTAGATGGAGCAGGTACTTGTGGATCACCCACTCCACGAACGGCTGAGCGGCGACGACGATCACTGCGGGGAGGACATCGCGCCAGGACCACTCGCCCACCACCACTCGGGCGACCAGCAACAGCGCCACCGCCGTGAGCACCGCCCGCGGTGAGAAGTGCCTCCAGAACTCGGACCAGCAGGCGCGCAGCGTCGTCAGGTCGGTCCGCTTGGCGGTGATGGCTGCGTGGTAGGCAGCGGGCACCCGTTCAGTGGTCACCGGGCGCTCCTGGATTCGGTGGCCGCGTCGGTGTGAGCGGCGACCAGGGGCAGCCCGGTGTCCAGGCCGTCTCGCGCCGCGCTGGCCGCCGCTTCGGGACGGCCAGCCGTGATCGCGGCGGCGATCGGGCGTCGGTAATCACCTCGGGCCAACTCCTGCTCAAGCCACACCAAGCTCAACTCCGGGTTGGCCTGCACACCGCGCAGGAGGCTGTTGAAGGCCAGCTGGTAGGCCAGGTTGTCGGCGCCGTCGAGCATGCGCTGCCAGAACAGATGGTCCGCGGCCAGCAGCGATGGGCCGGTGCGAATGACCGCCAGGCGCTCGGCGAGCGAGACCAACTCCCCGCGCACGTCCGGGCTGGCTCGCCGCGCACACAAGGCGGCCACGTCGGCCCCGGCTCCGGCCCGCATCTCCAGCGCCGAGCGAAGTAACCCGGGGCCCATGTCGAAGGCTTCGGGGTGATCGGCGACGACGCCCAGCAGATCGAGCCCGGCGGTACGGCGGAAATCGAGCACGGTCGTGCCCCCACCCTGAACGACTCGGACCAGGCCCACCTGCTCAAGTCGTTTCAGGGCTTCGCGGACGACGTGGCGGTTGGCGCCGAAGACCGCGGTCAGCTTCCGCTCGGAGGGGAGCAGCGACCGTGGTCGGTAGCGGCCGCTGACGATCTCCGCGGTTAGCTGCTCAAAGATCTGGTCCGGCAGGGACGTGTTCTCAACGGCGCGGAGCGTCACGGTCTGCCGAGCTTATCAGCTGGTCCAACCAGCTGATCCCGTCTGCGCCCGCGCCGGGGCTTGGTGGCGAATTCCGTGCGCCCGGGCGACGCCCTGACGGCCCGAACCTGCGAAGCTCACCAGCATCCAGCGCGTTCATGTGACCCAGGACTTCCCCCAGCCCGTTGATGAGGTATTCGCCTACCTGAGCGAGTCAGAGAACCTGGAGCCGCTGTTCGGCGCCAAGATCAAGCGCTTGAGCGACGGCACCGACGGGACGCGCAACGGGGTCGGCGCGTCGCGAGAGCTGCGCGTCGGGCCACTGCCCGGGTTCGTCGAGACCAACACCGAGGTGATCCCCGATGAGCTGGTCCGGTACCGGATCACGCGGGGCGGGGTGCTCAAGGATCACGAGGGCGTGATGCGGTTCTCGCGTCAGGGCAACGGGTCTCGGCTCGACTACACGATCGACTTCGACGGCAAGGCTCCCGGCATCGGTCCGCTCGTCAAGGCCATGCTGACCCGCCGGATCTCGGCCTCGCTGCGTCGCTACGCCGCTGGGAAGCTCGGCTAGCCGACTTACCGCCGGCGCGCCGGCAATAGCCATACGCTGATCCCCTGGACGACATCCGGCGCCCACCGCGAGGGTCGGCGCCGGATGCGCAATCAGGCTGCTTATCGGCCTGACGGAGACTCGCCCGGCCCCACGGCTTTAGTCGAAGTGGACGTTGCCCGCGCCGACGATCGTGTTGTACACCCCGTGAACATGGGCGTTGTTGCCGAGTTGCACTTCCCGGCTTTCTTGCCGCTGGTGAAGCGCGGTGCTACCCCCGCGAAGGTGACCGCCACCTTCACGGTGCCCCCGACGCCCTTGTAGGCGCCGGTGCCCTTGCCCGGATCGCGGGACCGCTGCCGGTAAAGAGGATCGAGCAGTTGACCGGGTTGGCCTGCGGCTGCTTCTTGTTCAGGGCCTTGTTGAGCCCGGTGGCGTTGGCGACGAAGCTGCCTTCTGGAGCACGATCTTCTCGTAATTGCCGTTGGGAGTCGTCTTGCCGCTCTTGGTCTGACTAGTCGCCTTGCCGTAGTCGCCGATCGCGCCGGTAAAGGTGATCTTCTCCAGCGTGGGCGAAGTGGGCACGCCGGTCGGGCGCCACCCGCGGATCGATCTAGAGCGAGTCCAGCGCCGCGTTGAAGGTCGCGCTGGGACGCATGGCCCGCGCAACACCATCGGGGTCTGGTCGGTAGTAGCCGCCGATATCGACCTCTGAGCCCTGGACCGCGGCCAGCTCGGAGACGATCTCGTCCTCGTCCTCGGCCAGCCGCTGGGCCAGAGGCCCAAAGCGCTGCGCGAGCTCTGGGTCGTCGCTCTGCTGCGCCAGCTCGTGGGCCCAGTACCTGGCCAGGTAGAAATGACTGCCGCGATTGTCCAGCTCACCCGATTTGCGTGACGGAGACCGGTTGTCCTCCAGCACCCGGCCCGTAGCCCGGTCCAATGTCTGGCCAAGCAGCTTGGCGCGCGCGTTGTCGTCCTTGGCGGCCAGCATCTCCAGCGAGACCGACAGAGCCAGGAACTCCCCCAGCGAGTCCCAGCGCAGATGGTTCTCGCGCAGGAACTGCTGGACGTGCTTTGGGGCTGAGCCGCCGGCGCCGGTCTCGAACAGCCCGCCGCCGTTCATGAGCGGAACGATGGAGAGCATCTTGGCGCTCGTGCCCAGCTCGAGGATCGGGAACAGATCGGTCAGGTAGTCACGCAGGACGTTGCCGGTAACCGAGATTGTGTCCTGTCCCTGCCGGGCGCGATCCAGGGTGAAGCGGGTGGCCTGGGCGACGTCGAAAATCTCGATGTCCAGCCGCTCGGCACCCAGTTCCCCGAGCGCGGGGCGGACCTTGGCCAGCAGCTGCTGATCGTGGGGACGAGTCTCGTCGAGCCAGAAAACGGCCGGCGTACCGGTCTGGCGGGCGCGGTCGACGGCCAGGCGCACCCAGTCGGTGATCGCGGCGTCGGTGGTCTGGCACATGCGCCAGATGTCTCCCTGCGCAACGTCGTGCTCCAGCAACGTGGTCCCGCTGTCGTTGACGACGCGGACTGTCCCGGGGCCGGTGATCTCGAAGGTCTTGTCATGCGAGCCGTACTCCTCGGCCTTCTGAGCCATCAAGCCGACGTTGGGCGTGGTGCCCATCGTGGCCGGATCGAAGGCGCCGTGCTCGCGGCAGTGGTTGACAGCCTCGGCGTACAGCGGCGCGTAGGAGTGGTCAGGGATGACGAACTTGGCGTCCTGCTGGGCGCCTTGCGCGTTGTACATCTGGCCCGAGGAGCGGATCGCGGCCGGCATCGAGGCATCGATGATCACGTCGCTGGGAACGTGCAGGTTGGTGATCCCGCGCTCGGAGTCGACCATGGCCAGGGCAGGCCCCTCGGCGTAGGCGGCCTCGATCGCCTTCTCCACGGCATCGCGTTCCTCGGCCGAGAGCTTGTCCAGTGCGCTGAGCAGGGCCGCCATCCCGTCGTTGGCGTCGACCCCGGCTTCCCGCAGAGCGTCCGCGTGCTCGCTGAACACAATGGGGAAGTAGGCCCGGACAGCATGGCCGAAGATGATCGGGTCAGAGACCTTCATCATCGTGGCCTTCAGGTGCACTGAGAAGAGCACGTCCTGGCGCTTTGCGTCGGCCACCTGCTCAGAGAGGAACCGCTCCAGCGCCGCCCGGTGCATGACGGCGGCGTCCAGCACGTCGCCGGGCTGCACGGCCACCTGATCCTTGAGGGCGGTGATCGTTGCATCCCCACCAACCAGCTCCACGCGCACCGCGCCTTCCCGCGCGACGGTCACCGACTGCTCGGTAAAGCGAAAGTCGCCTTCGGTCATCGTCGCCACGTGGGAGCGCGAATCCGCCGACCACTCCCCCATCGCGTGCGGATGGGCCCGGGCGTAGGCCTTGACCGAGGCTGGCGCGCGCCGGTCGGAGTTCCCTTGTCGGAGCACCGGGTTCACGGCGCTGCCCTTGACCTGGTCATAGCGCCGGCGAACCTCGCGCTGCTCGTCGTCAGCCGGAGCCTCCGGGTAGTCCGGGATCGCGTAGCCGGCCTTTTGCAACTCGGCCACCGCGGCCTTGAGCTGGGGGACCGAGGCGCTGATGTTGGGCAGCTTGATGATGTTGGCCTGTGGTGTGGTGGCCAGCGCGCCGAGCTCAGCCAGGGCATCGTCGACCCCTGGCTCGGGATCGAGGCGATCGCCGAACTGGTCCAGGATGCGTCCGGCGAGCGAGATGTCGCGCAGCTCGATCTCGACACCGGCCACCGCGGCAAAGGCCTCGACGATGGGTAGCAATGACCTGGTGGCCAGCGCCGGTGCCTCGTCGGTGTGGGTGTAGACGATCTTCACGACGCATGGGCCGGGACGTCAGCCCGAGATCTTCCAGCTGCCGTCGGCCTGCTTGGTGAGTTGGGTCGGCGGCGCGGTGGCGCGGATGAAGCCCTTCAGCGAGCCGCGAGCACTGGACAGATCCGAGTCCTTGACGATGGCGTGTCTGCCGCTGACTGTGGCCTTCTTGACCTGCAGGCTGGACAGGGCCGCCTTTTGGGGGGGGCGCAGGTGTGCCGCGACGACCATGATGACCCTTACGCAGCTGGAGTGCGGAAGCGCAGTGGCCAGGCTCTTGCGACCCTGCGGGGTGGCCAGCGAGCACACGGTTGCCCCATCGCCGGCGGCCAGGGCACGGAAGGCCCGGGTCAGGGTCGCCTTGACCTGGGCCACGTCCTGGCTGGCGCTGGGAGAGCTGTTGGAGCCGCAGGCGGCCAGGACAAGGCAGAGGGCGAGCGCGCCCAGCCTGCCCCGGGCGATGTGAGTCAGGACGACCACGCCGCGAACATACCCAGTTTTGCCCCCGGGCCTCGCTGCGGGCGACGCCCGCCGCGCCCCTGGCCGGCCTCTGGTCCGGCGCGTACCATCCCAGACGTGGAACAGCGCGTGATCTATGTATCTCGATTGACGCGGCTGCCGCTGCTGGGCGCCGACGGGGGTGAGATCGGCCGGATCGTCGACGGGGTGGTCGATCTGGGCTCCAAGCCACCGCGGATCAACGGCGTCGTGGTGGCGGTCCAGCGGCGCCGCGTGTTCGTGGGTATGGGCCGGATCGGTGAGATCGGCTCCGATGGAGCGCGGCTGCGGCGCGGATCAGTCAACCTGCGCCAGTTCGAGCTGCGCGACGGTGAGCGGCTGCTGGCCGGAGAGCTGATCGGCAAGCGGCTAAAGGGTGAGCGGGTGGTCGACATCGGCTTGACCCCCTCCCCCGAGCCGTTCGGCTGGGAGGTCTCGACCCTCGCCCTGGCCGGCCGGCGACTGCCCGGACTGCGGCGCCCGCCGGAGGTCATCGACTGGAGCGAAGCCGGCGAGCTGTTCGCTTCTGAGCGCCCCGTCGATCGACAGGCGGCGGAGCTGGGCGGCCTGCATCCGGCCGAGATGGCGGGCGCGATCCGCCGCCTGCCCCTCAGCCGACGCCGCGTGCTGGCCTCAGAGTTGGAGGATGATCGCTTCGCCGATCTGCTCGAGGAGCTCTCCGAAGACGATCAGGTCAAGCTGGTCGAGGGGCTGGACCAGCAGCGTCTGGCCCGAGTGCTGGAGGAAATGGAGGCCGACGACGCGGCCGATCTGCTGGGCGAGTTCTCACCCAGCCGGCAGGCCGAGCTGTTGCACGCCATGGATCCCGAAGAGGCCGAGCCGGTGCGTCGCCTGCTCAGCTATCAGCCCGACACGGCCGGTGGTCTGATGACGCCCGAGCCGGTGGTGCTGGCCCCCAACGCCACGGTCGCCGAGGCCCTGGCCCGGGTCCGCGACCCCGAGCTTCCCGTCCCGTTGGCCGCGGCCGTGTTCATCTGCCGGCCGCCGCTGGAGACGCCGACCGGCCGCTATATCGGCAACGTCGGCATCCAGCGCCTGCTGCGGGAGAACCCCAGCAAGCCGCTGGGGCGCTGCGTCGATGAAGACGTCGAGCCGGTCAAGGTGACGGCCACCGACCGCGAGGTGGCCACCCAGCTCGCCGCCTACGACGTGGTCTCGCTAGCCGTGGTCGACGACTCGGGACGGCTGGTCGGCGCCATCACCATCGACGACGTGCTCGACCGCGTGCTTCCGGCCAACTGGCGAGTTACCCTCACCGAGAGCTGACAAATGGCCCGGAGCGACAATCTCAGCACTCCCCGCGGCACCCCCGGCGGACCGGTCTACGACCCCGATGCCTTCGGGCGTTTCGCCGAGCGTTTGGCGCGGTTCCTCGGCACCGGGCGCTATCTGGTCGTGCAGACGGCGATCGTGGGCGTTTGGATCGCCATCAACGTGATCGCGGGCGTCAACGGGATCTGGGACAAGTACCCGTTCATCCTGCTCAACCTCGTGTTCTCCACCCAGGCCGCCTACGCCGCGCCGCTGATCCTCCTGGCCCAGAACCGCCAGGCCGACCGAGACAAGGATGAGATCGAGCGCGACCGAGAGGTGAACTCCCGCTCACTGGCCGAGACCGAGTTCCTGGCCCGCGAGATCTCCGCCGTGCGGCTGGCCGTGGACCGCAAGGCCGACCGCGAGGACATCGTGGAGTCGCTGGAGCGGCTCACGCAGGCGATCGAGCGTCTGCAGGAGATCCAGCCTGCCTCGACGTCGACTGACCCCTGACCCAGACGGGCCAGGGGTCACCCAGGCTGCTTACAGGCCCGTCGAGGCGCTCGAGCCGACCGGCGCCTCACCCCGTGGGGCGTTGGCGGCGGCGGAGCCGTTCGTGCTGCCGTCTGAGCCCTGAATACCGGCGGCCACCTTGGCCCCGAGGTCGGAGTCGACGTTGGTCCAGTACTGGACCACGCGATCCTGGATTTCCGGCGTGACCGCATTAGTGGCGTGGCCGATGATGTTGGCGGCCAGGTGCTCGCGCTCCTGCGGCGTGAGGACCTCACGGACCATCGTTCCGGGCTGACCGAAGTCGTCATCCTCGGCGTGCGGCTTGTAGGCCTCGCGGACCATCTCACCGGCCTCGACTCCCCAGACCGTCTCCATGAAACGGGGATCGGCCTTGGGACCGCCGTAGCTGTTGGGGGCATAGACCGGCTGGTTGCCGGAGTGCTGGTAACGCATCGCGCCGTCCTTGTTGTAACTGTTGACCGGCGCCTTGGGCTGGTTGATCGGGAGCTGGAGGTAGTTGGTCCCGATCCGGTGACGGTGCGTGTCGGGGTAGCTGAACAGCCGACCGAGCAGCATCTTGTCGGGGCTGGGGCCGATGCCCCGCACCAGGTTGGCGGGCTCAAAGGCGGCCTGCTCGACCTCGGCGAAGTAGCTCTCGGGGTTGCGGTCCAGGACCATCTGCCCGACGGTGATCGGCGGGTAGTCACCGTGGGGCCAGACCTTGGTCAGGTCAAACGGGTTGAAGCGATAGTCGGCGGCCTCGGCGAAGGGCATGATCTGCATCTCCAGGCGCCACTCCGGATTGTCGCCCTGGGCGATCGAGTCATGCAGGTCGCGGATGTGGAAGTCGGGCTCCTCGGCCACCATCGCCTTGGCCTCGGCGTCGGTGAAGTTCTCGACCCCCTGGACGGTCTTGAAGTGGTACTTGACCCAGAACTTCTCACCGCCCTCGTTCTCCCACAGGAAGGTGTGGCTGCTGTAGCCGTTCATGTGCCGCCAGGTCCGCGGCGTGCCGCGGTCTGACATCAGGATCGTGACCTGATGGGCGGACTCTGGGGACAGGGTCCAGAAGTCCCACTGCATGTCGTTGGAGCGCAGGTTGGTCTCGGGCAAGCGCTTCTGGGAGTGGATGAAGTCCTGGAACTTGGACGGGTCGCGGACGAAGAAGACCGGCGTGTTGTTGCCGACCATGTCGTAGTTGCCCTCGTCGGTGTAGAACTTGATCGCGAAGCCGCGCGGGTCGCGGACCGTATCCGCGCTGCCCAGCTCCCCGGCTACGGTGGAGAAGCGGATGAACAGGGGCGTCCGCTTGCCGGGCTGGAGGAAGTCGGCCTTGACGTACTGGCTGACGTCCTCAGTGACCTCGAAGAACCCATGAGCGCCACCACCCTTGGCGTGCACGACGCGCTCGGGAACCCGCTCGCGATTGAACTGGGCCATCTTCTGGATCAGGTAGTGGTCCTGGAGGAGGATCGGACCGTCGACGCCGACGGTCAGCGAGTGCTCGTCGCTGGCGGCGGGGATGCCGGCGTCGGTGGTGGTGCGGGGGACTTGGCTGTCGGCCATGAAAGGCTCCTTTAGTCGCGCAGGTAGGGACGCGCCCAACGTTCATATCAGCTATCGCTCACGGGTCAATTTACCCTCGGCTTTTCAGGTCCAATCCACCGCTTGGAAGCCCATATACTGCCGGCACGAGTCAGAGCCTGAGGGGATCCTCGTGAGTGAACCGGTGCTTTCGGACCAAGCTGGCGAAGGTGGAGGTCGCGACAGCGGCGACAGTCTCACGCGCCGCGGGTTCCTGGCCGGGGCGGCCGGCGTCGGGGCAAGCGTTGTCCTGCCCGCCGAGGATGAGGACGATCGTCACGCACGCCACCATCGGCACCGCAAGCGCCACCATCGCAAGCACCACAGAGGCCGGACACGATCGGCCGATGTGGTCGTCGTGGGCGCCGGCCTCTCGGGCTTGACGGCGGCGCGCAAGATCGTGGCCGCTGGCCGCTCGGTGATCGTGCTGGAGGCGCGAAATCGGGTCGGCGGGCGCATCTGGAACTACGCGCTGGGCCGGGGGGACGTGGCCGAGCGCGGCGCGACCTTCATCGGACCCACCCAGGATCATTTGGCCAAGCTGGCCGCGGATCTGAAGATCGGCACGTTCGATGTCTATGACCAGGGCAGCAACGTCTATTACGCCGACGGACAGCGCTCGACCTACAGCGATACCGGTCCGACCGGCACGGCACCGCTTGACCCGACGATCCTGGCCGACCTGGCCCTGGTGGTCAGCGATCTGGACAAGAAGGCGACCACGATCGATGTCAATGCGCCGTGGGCGAACCCCAACGCGGCCGCGTGGGATGCGATGACGCTCGAGAGCTACGTCGACTCGATGAGCCAGAGCCCCCGGTTTCGCAAGCTGGCCACTGTGGCTGCCCGGCCCATCTTTGGCTGCGAGTCACGCGACATCTCACTGCTGTTCGTGGTCTTCTACATCGCGTCTTCGGGCAACGAGACCAACCAGGGAACGTTCGAGCGCAACTTCGACACGCGTGGGGGCGCCCAGATGTCGCGCTTCGTGGGCGGCTCGCAGACCATCCCGCTGAGAATGGCGGCGGCGCTGGGCAAGCGTGTGATGCTCAACCGGCCCGTGCGCCGGATCGTCCAAGCCGGCGGGCGCGCGCACGTGTCGACCGACCAGCTGACGGTAACCGGACGGCGGGTCATCGTGGCCATCCCGCCGACCCTGGCGGGGAGAATCGACTACCAGCCGTTGATGGACGAGCGCCGTGATCAGCTGATGCAGCGCCTCGCCCTGGGCAACCTGATCAAGGTCACGGCCGTCTATAACCGTCCCTTCTGGCGATCGGGGGGACTCACCGGCCAGACGGTGTCGATCGACGGCCTGGCCAACGTCACCTTTGACGACTCGCCACGGGATGGTTCGCGGGGCGTGCTGCTGGCCTTCGTCGGCGGCGACAGCGCGCGCAGCTATCTGGCCCTGTCTCCCAGCGCCCGGCGGCGCGCCGTGCTCGGGGACTTCGCCAACTACTTCGGCTCCGAGGCGCTGGCCGCGACCAAGTTCATCGAGACCAACTGGGCGGCGGAGGAGTGGACCCGTGGTTGTCCCGTCGGCTTGGGGACGCCCGGCACGCTCTATGAGTACGGACCGGCCCTGCGCGCCCCCGTCGGCCTGATCCACTGGGCCGGCACCGAGACCTCCAACTACTGGAACGGTTACATGGACGGAGCCGTGCGGGCCGGCGAACGCGCCGCGTCTGAGGTGCTGGCGGGCTTGTGAGCTGGCGGGCTCAGCTCCGGTCTCGGCGCTGGCTGGCCCCGGTCCGATCCGATGAGCGCTGACACCGCCGCCGCGGGCCACGCCCCCTGGTCTTGACCACGGCCACGGCCACACGGTGACCGGCGACCAGCAGGACTGCTCGGTAGCGATGGTGTGGACGGCGCAGGACGAGGGTGATGGTCGCCCTCCCCCGCTTGCCGGTGTGCCTCCAGATGCGGCCGAGCCTGACCCGCCCGCGGGCCAGCGGACGTGCTGTGCCCCGGAGCACTCGCGTGGCCGAGAAGTGCAGCCTGGTCGGGCATCCCGCGATTGGGTGGCGGGGACTGACTCGCAGCCGGAAGGTAGTGCGGGGTATCGCGGGGGGTGGCAGCGAGGGCGCCAGCCCGGGCTCACCAACGGCGATCTCCAGTAAGGCCCAGTGCGAGCTGTCGTTGTTGAGCGAGGACTCGTTGCTGACCACCAGGTTCTGGCCGGAAAATGTGACGCTGCCCGGAGCATCGAAGGGAACCGGCAGCAGCGCGTTGGCGGCGGGGCTAGCCGGCACGCGGGCGATCTCACTGCCCTGCCCGGAGATCTCCACTACGGCGTTACCGGCCGGCCCGACCAGGGAGAGGTAGATGTGCCCCGAGCGTGCGAGGGCCAAGCCGTCCGGGGCTTCGGATGGCGCGCTCTCCCAGATCTGCTTGAGCTGCCCCGGCCTGCCGTCAGCCTGAATGGGAATCGTGTAGAGCTTGCCCGTGGACGGATTTGACCCACCGCCGCCGGTACTGACCATCAGCGCATGGCCGCCGGGCATCAGCTGGATTCCCGCCGGCCCCACGACGTTGCCGTTGAAGCTGGGGTCGGTCAGCCACACCCTTGCCGGGCCGCCGCTGGGCGGCACGCGCCAGATCAAGGCCTGGTTGTAGTCGGTGACGTACAGGGAGCCGTCGGGTCCCCAGGCGGCGAAATCGGGTTCGGGAGGGTTGCCCCCCGAGCCATCGGAGCACCCTTGAGGCGCGGTGCTGGGGCACGCGGGCAGAGTGGCGAACGTCGCCCAGGTGCTCTGCGCGCCGGTGCGGGTATCGAGCTTGACAATCCGGGCTGGACTCTGGTCGAGCAGATACAGGATGCCGTTACGGTCGATCGTCGCTACCTGGACGGCGTCGGCGGTGCCGGGCGTCTGACCCTGGACGGTGTAGGAACGGAGCAGGCCACCGCTGGCGGAGTAGGCCAGCACCTTCGACGGCCCGGCATCGGTGGGGGCGGTGAAGCTCTTGAAGGTGGCGGTGTAGATCGTGCCGTCAGGCCCGAGAACGGAACTGGCGGGAAAGCCGGGGGCGGGAACGTGTGTCAGCACGCGCACCTCCAGCCTGGCTCGCGCGGCCGAGGCCCAGAGTGAAAACATCGCCAGGCTCAGCAGCGCGCCCAGGATGATCCGCCGTCTCGGGCCGAGGAGCGCATCGGCGCCTGTTCGTGGTGTGGCTGTACGCACTGGCCACGGCAATTCCTATCACGGACGCGGGACTAGAATGCCGCGCCGTGACTAGTGGGCAGCCCTAGTGGCCGTCGTCTGATGTGGGTAGGTTTGTGACCGTGCTCGGCCTGCCGAACGGGATAACGGCCTGCCTCTTCGATCTCGACGGCGTGCTCACACAGACGGCCAAGGTCCACGACGAGGCCTGGAAGCAGACCTTCGACGCCTACCTGCGCAAGCGCGACGGAGAGAACTTCAAGCCCTTTGACAAGGACTCTGACTACGACGAGTACGTGGACGGCCTGCCGCGCTATGACGGGGTGCGCAACTTCCTGAAGTCCCGGGGCATCGAGTTGCCCGAGGGCCGCCACGATGACTCCCCCCAGACCGACACCGTGTCCGGGATCGGCAACCGAAAGAACGACCTCGTGCTCGAGCTCATCAGGCGCAACGGCGTCCAGCCCTACGACGGATCGGTTCGCTACGTCAAGGCCGCCCGCGACGCCGGGCTACGCCGAGCGGTCGTCTCGTCCAGCGCCAACTGCCGCGACGTCCTGATCGCCGCCGGAATCGAGAGCCTGTTCGAGGCGCGAATCGACGGCAACGTCGCCGACGAGCGCCGCCTGAAGGGCAAGCCGGCACCTGACACCTTCCTGGCCGGAGCCCAGGCCTTGGGGGTGCAGGCCGCTCAGGCGTGTGTGTTCGAGGACGCCTTGGCCGGAGTGCAGGCCGGCCGCGACGGTCACTTCGGCTTCGTGGTTGGCGTGGACCGGGTCGGACAGGCACAGGCGTTGCGCGAGCACGGGGCCAGCGTGGTCGTCTCCGACCTCGACGAACTACTGTCGGCCGAGTGATCCAGCGCCCCGCCTTCCCGGTCGAGCCGTGGGGGATCCGCGAGACCGAGCTGCACCTGGACACGCTGGCCGAGACAGAATCGGTGTTCGCGCTGGCCAACGGTCACGTCGGGCTGCGGGGCAACTTCGATGAGGGCGAGCCGTTCGGGCTGCCGGGCACCTACCTGGGCGGCTTCTTCGAAGTCCGTCCGCTGCCGTACGCCGAGGCCGGCTACGGCTATCCCGAGGACGGCCAGACGGTGGTCAACGTCACCAACGGCAAGATCATCCGCCTGTTGGTCGAGGACGAGCCGTTCGATCTCCGCTACGGAACCGTGGTCAGCCACCAGCGCTTCCTGGACTTCCGCGCCGGGACCCTGCACCGCGAAGTGGAGTGGGTCTCGCCGACCGGACGCCGCGTGAAGGTCACCTCAACGCGGATGGTGTCCTTCACCCAACGCGCCGTGGCCCTGATCGATTACACGGTGACGCCGCTGGAGGGCACCTTCCCCGTCGTTGTGCAGTCTCAGCTGGTGGCCAACGAGGCTTCGGTTGACGCCAGCGACGATCCGCGGGCAGCTGCCGCCCTGTCAGCGCCGCTGGTCTGCGAGTCCTTTGACTGCCACGAGCACCGTGCGATCCTGGTGCACCGCACCAAGACCTCGGGGCTGCGGGTGGCCGCGGCCATGGACCACTTCGTACACGGGCCTGAGGAGGCTGAGACGTTCATCGAGGCGTTCCCGGATCTGGCTCGCTTTCAGGTCACCGCCACGATCACGCCCGACGCCCCGCTGCAGATCATCAAGCTGCTGTCCTACGGCTGGTCGGGCCAGCGCTCGGCCGTGGCGCTGCGCGACCAGGTGGCGGCCGCATCCACCGGTGCGCGCCATTCGCAGTGGGACCGCCTGCTCGAGGAGCAGCGCTCCTACCTGGACGACTTCTGGGCCCGGTCCGACGTGGAGCTGGAAGGCGATGCCGAGCTGCAGCAGGCCGTCCGCTTCGGCCTCTTTCACACCCTTCAGGCCGGAGCGCGGGGGGAACAGCGGGCGATCGCCGCCAAGGGCCTGACCGGCCCGGGCTACGACGGGCACACGTTTTGGGACACCGAGGCGTTCGTCTTGCCCGTGCTCACCTACACGGCGCCCAACGGGGCTGCGGACGCGCTGCGCTGGCGCCAGCAGACGCTGGGGCTGGCCCGCGACAGAGCCAAGACGCTGGGGCTGCGCGGGGCCGCCTTCCCGTGGCGCACGATCGCCGGCGCGGAGTGCTCTAGCTACTGGCCGGCCGGCACCGGGGCCTTTCACATCAACGGCGACATCGCCAGCGCCGTGACCAGGTATCTGGCCGTGACCGGCGATGAGGCCTTCGAGCGCGAGACGGCGCTGGAGCTGCTGGTGGAGACGGCGCGGCTGTGGCGCTCGCTGGGCCACCACGATCCCCAGGGCAACTTCCGCATCGACGGGGTGACCGGACCGGACGAATACAGCGCCGTGGCCGACAACAACGTCTACACCAACCTCATGGCGCAGCGCAACCTGCGCGCCGCCGCCGACGTGGCCGAACGTCACCCCGACGGGGCCGACGCGCTCGAGGTCGACGACGAGGAGATAGCGGGCTGGCGCGACGCCGCGCGGGCGATGGTGATCGTCTACGACGAGGCGCTCGGAGTCCATCCCCAAGCCGAGGGGTTCACGTCCCATCAGCGCTGGAACTTCAACGCCACGGCGCCGGAGCAGTATCCGCTGATGCTCCACTTCCCCTACTTCGACCTGTACCGCAAGCAGGTGGTCAAGCAAGCCGATCTCGTGCTGGCGCTGTTCGCCTGCGGTGACGCGTTCAGCGACGAGGACAAGGCGCGGGACTTCACCTACTACGAACCGCTCACGGTTCGCGACTCCTCACTCTCGGCCTGTGTCCAGGCCGTGGTGGCGGCCGAGGTGGGCCAGCTGGACCTGGCCTACGACTACTTCGCCGAGGCCGCGCTGATGGACCTCGGCGACCTGGAGCACAACACCGCGGACGGGATCCACATCGCCTCGGTCGCGGGGACGTGGATCGCTGCCGTGGCCGGATTTGGCGGAGTGCGCGACCACGGCGGCCGGCTGAGCTTCCGCCCCCGTCTGCCCGGGTCGCTGACCAGATTGAAGTTCCGGCTCATGTTCCGGGGCCGGAGCCTGCTGGTGGAGGTCGATCATGACCAGGCCCATTACTCGGTGCTCGACGGTGAGCCCCTCGAGATAGAGCACCACGGAGAGTCGGTGCGGGTGAGCTCCGACCAGCCCCAAGGCGTGGCGATCCCGCCGATCACCCCGGGCCCGGCCCCGACTCAGCCAGCGGGACGGGAGCCG
>JALYZQ010000020.1 GCA_030948805.1 Actinomycetota bacterium
CTGGTAGAAGCGGCGATCCTCGATCGCGATCGTCGCCTGCTCGAGCTTGCGGGGGATGGCTTTGGCGCTCACCCACGAGCGCACGGTGGGCGACGACGTGTAGCCCAGCAGGCTGCCGTCAGCGGCGAATATCCGCGACGGCGCGCCGGGGATCTGGGCGCGCAGAGAGCTCAGGTCAGGGGCCGACTGGGCCACGTTGACAACCCAGCCGGCGACGGCCAGGGCCGCGATGACTGCCGCCGAGACCGTCAGGACAGCTGAGAGCGCGAAGGCCCGCTTGAGTGGCGAGCCGCGGTTGCGTCCGCGGCGGCGCTGTCGATCGCGTCGGCTCATGAGTGGTGTGGCCTGCTGGCTGCGGTGTCCCCGGGCACGAGAGAGCGGCACCGAACGGACCTGCCAGTGTAACCGTATGGCTGTTTCGTCTCGCCCGGTCGGGCTCCTGCTCAACGCGCGGGGGGCATGAGCCGATGCAGTCCGTGCCGACCGTTCCTCGTGCCTTGTTGCTGGACGCGATGGGAACCCTGGTCAAGCTCGAGCCGCCGGCCCCGCGCCTGCGCTCAGAGCTCTGGCGGCGCTTCGGGGTGCGCCTCTCTGACGCCGAGGCGGTGCGTGCCCTGGTGGCCGAGATCGCCTTCTACCGGGCTCACATGCTCGAGGCCGGTGATCCCGCCAGCCTGGTGGCGCTGCGCGCCGCCTGCGCTGGTGTCCTGCGCGAAGCGCTGCCCGCTGACCGCGGCCTGGCGAAGGTCGGTCTCGGGCCGCTCAGCGAGGCGCTGGTGGCCTGTTTGCGCTTTACCCCCTACGTCGATGCTCCGGCCGCGTTGGCCCACGCCCGCGAGCGTGGGCTGCGCATCATCGTGGTCTCCAATTGGGACTGCTCGTTGGGCTCAGTCCTGGACGACGCCGGACTCGGCGCATGGCTGGACGGGGTCGTGACCTCGGCTCAAGTCGGGGCGGCCAAGCCGGCCGGCCGCATCTTCGCCGCTGCGCTGGAGCTGGCCGCCGTCGACGCCGAGCAGGCCGTGCACGTCGGGGACAGCGTGAGTGAGGATGTGGCCGGTGCGAGGGCGGCCGGCCTGACCGCGGTGTGGCTGGACCGCACCGGCGGACCGGAGCCGGCCGGGGTTCCGACGCTGGCCAGTCTCGGCGAGCTCGGCCGCTTCATCTGAGGCCGTACGCTCCTACCCTTGTTTTCCTAGCCATGTCGAGCCCACCTTCGTCATCGGCGCCGCCGCCGGTGCCCGCCGCCGCGCCTCCCGAGCCCTCCGGTTCGCCCGGAAAGCCGGATGTCGTCCCGTGGCCGCTGTGGAGTGGTCCGGCCGGGGTGGTGCTGGGCTTTGGCCTCGGGGCGGTAGCTTCGATCCTCGTCGACGTCGCGGCCCGCGCCGAGGGGTCGAGCCTGGCCCATCCGACGCCGGCGGTGAGCATCGCGTCCGATGTCCTCTTCGACCTCAGTTTCGTCGCCGCGGCGATCTATTTCGCCTCCCTGACCCGGAGGGCGCGCCTCTCAGACTTCGGTTTCCGCCGCGTCGGCCTGCGCGCCGCCGTCTCGGCCTTCATCCTGGCCCTCATCGGCTACTACGGGTTGACTGCGGTGTATGCCGCTGTCTTTCGTCTGCACGGCCGGGACAAGCTCCCCAGCGAGCTGGGGGTCAGCCACAGCACGGCGGCTCTGGTCGCGGCGGCGATGTTCGTGTGCGTGATCGCCCCCATCGCCGAGGAGTTCTTCTTTCGCGGCTTCTTTTTCGGCGCTCTGCGGCGTTGGCGGATCCAGTTGGGCTCGCGAAATCTCGGACCCTGGGTAGCCGCGGCCATAACCGGCGTGCTCTTTGGGCTCGCTCACACCGGGTCGGCGTCCTCCCAATACCTGATTCCCCTGGGTTTTCTGGGCTTCGTACTGTGCCTGGTGCGCTGGTGGACGGGCTCGCTGTATCCCTGCATCGCCATCCACAGTGCCAACAACGCGCTGGCGCTCGGCGTCAACCAGCTGAGCTGGAGCACGCTCCAGATCATCGGGCTGGTCCTGGGCTCGTGGGCTGTCGTAGCCGCCATCACGGGGCCGCTGGGCGTTCACTCGGCAAAGCTCAGGTGAGCAACCCGGCCGGCCGAGCTTTATTCTCCGATCATGCGCTCCCGGCTCGTCCCCCTCGCCTCGCTGCTCACCGTCGCCGCCCTGGGCGGTCCGCTCGCGTCCAGTGGCTTCGCCGCCGGAGCCACGACCGCCCCCGCCAAGGCGAGCGTCCGCCTGTACCTCAGAGACGCCTTCTTCGTGCATGGGAACGCGGTCACCGTACCCGGGCGTCCGATGACCTTCACCGGGGTTGTCCGGCCCTACGTCCCGGGGCAGTGGGTCACGGTCCGGTCCTTCGCCGGCCACCACCGGATCAAGTCCGACCGCCTGCGGGTCAAGCCGTCACGCAATCATCGCTTCGGCCTGTTCACCGAACGGGTGGCCAGCCCGGCCACCGGCATCCTCAGGGTCAAGGTCATCCACCACCGGAGTTCCGTCATGCGCGGCTTCCGGAGCCGGCGGGCGGTCGCCGTCCTGGGCACCAGCGCTGGCTTTGGCTCTCAGGGCCGGTTCGTCGAGCTGATCGCCCAGCGGCTCAACGCGGCGCACATCTACCTCCCCCAGACCGGTGTCTATGACCAGCACATGGGTCTGGCCCTGGACGCCTACCACCGGCTGCTGGGCTGGGGGGTTTCCCAGGGCCTGGGCGGAGCCACGGTCAGTGCGCTGCTCAACGGCTTGGGTCACTTCCGGGTCCGGCATCCCCGTGATGGCAAGCACATCGAGGGCAACCTGAGCAAGCAGCTGCTGGCCGAGATGTACGGCTCGCACGTCTACCGCATCTACCCGATCAGCTCGGGCAAGCCCTCCACCCCGACCGTGCTCGGTCACTTCCGCGTCTACCGCCGCACTCCGGGCTACCTCCCCGACGGCATGTACTACTCGAGCTTCTTCTACGGGGGCTACGCGATTCACGGCTTTGACCCCGCGCCTGACTACGCGGCCAGCCACGGCTGCATGCGCCTGCCGATCACCGACGCGATCTCCGTCTTTGACTGGCTCAAGTACGGCGATGTCGTCGACGTCTACCACTAGCTAGTGGCCCCCAGACGGTGACCGACCAGGCGGGTGACGCGCGCCAGCGGCTGCTGGTGGAGCTGCGTGCCCACGCCCTGGTCATCGGGGAAGTGGTGCTGAGCAGCGGGGCCACCGCCCAGTACCTGGTCGACGCCAAGCGGGCGATTCTGCGCCGGGCCGGCTTTCAGGCCCTGGCCGAGCTGGTCGCCCATCAGGCCGCGCAGTGGTCAGCGACCGCGGTGGGGGGGTTGACGATGGGTGCCGATCCGATCGCCTGCGCTGCGCTGGCCGGCGGCGCCGACGTAAAGGCCTTCTTCGTGCGCAAGGAGGCCAAGGGCCACGGCCTGGCTCGCCGCATAGAGGGGCCGCTGCTGCACCGCGAGGATCGCTGCATGCTGGTCGAGGACGTCGTCACCACCGGCGGCTCCACCGTCAGGGCCCTCGACGCACTTCGCGCCGAGGGGCACCAGGTGTGCGGGGTGCTGGCCATCTGTGATCGCCTGGCCGGGGGCGCGGCGGTCATCGCGCAGGCCGCCGGAGCCCCGTTCGTCGCCCTGAGCACGATCGACGACATCTACCCCGAGCGCCCGGACCGCGCCTGAGCGGCGCGTGGCTCAGGTCATCCCGCCCGCGGGAGGGAGCGGCACTGGGACGCGACCTGGTGGATGCCCTGGATCCGCCAGCCGCCGGCGGTGGGCGTAAACAGGACGATCGGGTTGCCGTGGGCGATGGCCTGGCCGTACTTGAAGCCGATCCGCGACACGTTGATGCCCAGTGTGTAGGCGAGCATGGTCTGGTACTGCAGGCGGGTCAGCGGCTCCCCGCAGCCCCGCAAGCGGGCCGCCCCACCCAGCCGATCGATGGCCGGCGTCAGGCGCCGGATCTCAGTCGTGCGCAGGCGTTGGTGCTTGAGATCGGCGTGCTCGTCCTGGCCTCGCGTCACGGCCATCGGGATCAGACTGACCACCAACGCGGCGACCAGCACCGGGCCGGTCCAGGCCGGCAGCCGGGGGAGCGGCGGTCGGTCTGACAGCAGGCGCCCCACGGCGACGCCGGCCAGCACGACGACCACGCCACCGGCCTCCCACATGTAGCGGGCCAGGCCAGGCCAGCCGTGCAGAGCGAAGGCGATCTCGATGACCACCCAGCTCGCGGCCCCCGCAGCCAGGATCAGTGTGGCCTGGTCATGGGGTCTACGACGCGCTCGGCGCAAGCCGGCCAGAGCCACGGCCAGCAGCGCGGCCAGCTCGACGGGCAGCTCGTTGATACTCAAAAAGCGCCCGACTGTGCCGACGATCTTGCCGCTGGTCAGGCGGCGTCCGGACCCCATCGCATTGGAGGCGGCGACGAACGGGCTGCGTGAGCTCAGGGCCGGGATTCCGAACCACAGGGCCGCAATGACCACCCAGCCGCCTACCAGCAAGCCTCTCGGCACGCTGCGAGCGCGCCATGCCCAGAGCGAGTACAGGCCCACGAAGGGCCACACCTCGGGCCGGCCCAGGCAGGCCAGTCCACCCAATACGAAGGCCGCGCGGGAACGTCGGTGCAAATGGCAGTCGATCGCACCCAGGCACAAGGTGACGATCATCGGGTCCGATTGGGAGCTCAGCACATAGTGCGCGTAGTCCTGGAAGCTCAGCAGCATGGCGCCGGTCAGGACCCCGGCCAGGATCCCGGGCCAGCGGCGCTCGGGCGGCGGGGCCGTGAGGCGATAGGCGATCCGCCCGGCCAGCACGGCGCCGGCCAGCGACACCGCGGTGACCGTGATCATCCACAGCGTCAGCTCGTAGTGGCCGAACAGTGAGTACGGAACCGTGAACAGGTAGGGGAGTGGCTTCCACGACGGCGCCGCGTTGGTGTCCAGCGACAGGCTGAGCGTCTGATGGCCCCACACCAGCCAGCCGTAGGGATCGAATCCGGGCCGAGTGCCCGCCCACCGCACGATCACGACGGCCAGCAGCACGATCCCGAGGCCCGTCGCCCACCACGGATGCCGACGCGTAAACAGCCACGGCGTCCACCGCCGCGGCGCGGCCGTGGCGGGGTTGGTCTCGGGCGGCGAGGCGACGCCCGTAGCGGCTGCCAGAGGACTGAACGACACGAGGACGCGCCGACCGTAGCACGACAATTTGCGCCACCCGGAGCCGGTGCCGCGCATCGCCCCCGGCAGGAATCGAACCTGCATCCCGCGCTTAGGAGGCGCGTGCTCTGTCCATTGAGCTACGAGGGCCGGGCGGCGCAGGGTAGCCCGCTTGCCCGATGATGGTTGAGTTAAGTTTGCCCCGCCGAGGAGGAAACCGA
>JALYZQ010000204.1 GCA_030948805.1 Actinomycetota bacterium
AAATAGACGTCGCGCAGCCGCTCGGTCGTCAGATGGGTGTAGATCTGGGTGGTGCCGATGTCCGCATGCCCCAGCATTTCCTGGAGGGACCGCAGGTCACAGCCCCCGGCGAGCAGATGAGTGGCGAAGGTGTGGCGCAGGGTATGCGGGCTCATACGGTGATCCAGGTCGGCGGTCCGGGCGTGGCCCTGGACGATCTTGTACAGGCCCTGGCGGGAGAGGCCGCCTCCGCGCAGGTTAAGGAACACCCGGGCCTCGTCGAGCAGCCCGACGAGCCGCGGACGCCCCCGCTCGAGGTAGGTCCCCAGCGTCTCGATCGCCTTGCGCCCGACTGGGACCAGACGCTCCTTGGAGCCCTTGCCGCGGGCGCGCAGCATCCCGGCCTCCAGGTCGAGCTCAGACAGGCGCAGGGTGATGGCCTCGGTGGCGCGCAGACCGCACGCGTACATCGTCTCCAGCAGTGCGCGGTCGCGCAGTGCGGCGGGCGAGCTACCGGTCGGCTGGGCCAGCAGGCGAGCCACCTCATCGCGGCTGAGGACCTTGGGCAGGCGGGCCGGGGAGCGGGGCGGGCGCAGCTCCGCGGTCGGGTCGTGCTCAATCACCTGCTCGCGACGCAGGTGCCGGTAGAAAGAGCGCAGGCAGGCGATCTTGCGCTGCAGCGTGGCCGAGGCGACCGGCGGCTTGTCCGCGCGCCCGGCGGCGAGCTCGGAGACGAAGCCGGCCAGCTCAGGCGGCCCCACCTCCAGGGGATCGCGCCCCAGGCGCGCCAGGTAGGCGCCGTACTGGGCCAGGTCTGAGCGGTAGGCCTCCAGGGTGTTGCGCGACAGTCCGCGCTCCAGCTCCAGCGTGCCCAGGAAGTCGAGCGTCAGCTCGGTCAGATGCCGCTGGGCCACCGGAGTCTCGACGCCGCTCACAGCGGCCTATTCGCTTCGCCCGGTGGCAGTCCTGCGGGTGGGAGCAGGCGTGCGGTCAGCCCCGGGTCAGCGTCCCGCGCTCGCGGGCCAGGGCCAGCCAGCCGGATGACTCTGGCGCCGCCCGCTTAGGCGAGCCGGGATGGCGAGCGGGCGGCTAGCCAGAGCAGGCCTATGAGGGACTTCGAGTCCTGGCTCTCGGCGATAGCCGCGTCTAGCTCGGTCAGCGGCCAGGGCACGATCTCTATCCGCTCGCCGGGATCGGGCTTGGCCTCGGGGTCATCGCGGAGATCGCGGGCCAGAAACCACCACACGCGCTCGTCGCTGAACCCGGGGCTGGTGAAGAACACCTTGATCTCCTCCCACGAGTCGGCTCGCTTGCCGATCTCCTCGGTCAGCTCGCGCTTGGCCGTCTCCAGGGGTGGCTCCCCGGGCACGTCGAGCTTTCCGGCCGGGATCTCCAGTGAGCTCTCCAGTCCAGCGGCCTCCCGCGGCTGACGGGTCAGCCACACGACCTCATCGTCGATGGCCAGGATGCCCACAGCGCCCGGATGCCAGACCTTCTCACGGCTGACCTCCTCGCCGTCGGCATGGCGAAAGCGCTCCACGCCGGCAGTGATGATCTGCCCCTCGAATGCGACCTCCTTGCCGACCCGCTCAAACCCGCTCACGACTCTACGCCCAGCTCGACCGACGCCTCATCCAGAACCGTGATCGCCACCTCGAGCAGGCTCTCCAGCGCCTGCGCGCTGATCCGCTCGCCCGGCTCGTGATTGCGCTCGGTGCCATCGGCCAGGTTGGTGCAGTCAAACCCGGCGGCCTGAAACGAGTTGGCGTCCGAGGCACCTCCGGAGTCGATCGGGCGGGGCTCATAGCCACAGGCGCGCAAAGCCCGCTCGGCGGCCAGCAGCTGGGGTGCCCGGGGCTTGGTCCGATAACCGCGGAACATCCGCTCGACGGTCAGGTCGAGATCGCACTCGCCGGCGTTGGCCGCGTCCTCGAGCTGGTCGATGGTCTCGGTGGTCACGGTGGCGGCTCGAGCCTCATCGAGGCTGCGCACCTCGGCCTCCACGCGGCAGCGCTCGGGTACGACATTGATGGCCGTGCCTCCGTCGATCAGACCGACGTTGGCCGTGGTCTCGGAGTCAAGCCGACCCAGGCGCAGGGCGGCGATGGCCCGCGCGGCGGCCAGGACCGCACTGCGGCCGGCCTCAGGACGGACTCCGGCGTGGGCCGCTGCACCGCGGAAATCGGCCACGATGCGGTAGTGCGTGGGCGAGGCGATGACGACGTCTCCGATCGGGGTGGCGTGATCGAACACGTAGCCAAACGAGCTTTGCAGGCTGGAGACGTCGAAGGCTCGCGAGCCGCGCAGGGAGACCTCCTCGCAGACGGTGAACAGCAGCTCGAGGCCGACGGGCGGGGGTTCGGAAGCCGAGCTGCACCGTCGCGCAAGCTCGAGGGCGACCGCCACGGCGGATTTGTTGTCGGCGCCCAGGATCCCGGGGTTGGAGTTCTCCCAGTAGCCGTCGTTGATCACCGGGTCGATGGGCGCCACGGGGGGGACTGTGTCCAGGTGGGCGCAGAACAGGACGCTGGCCGAGCCCCGGCCCGGGATACGAGCCAGCAGGTTGCCGGCCTCGGATCCGGTGGCGGCCGCACTGTCGTCCTCGCGCACGCTGAGTCCCATGGTCTCCAGCTCGGCGGTGACCCAGTCCGCGCAGGCCCGCTCCCGGCCTGATGGGCTCTCGATCCGGCACAGCGCCGCGAAGGTGTCGTGCAGCCGGGCGCGTTCGGCCTCGCTGGCCCGCCTCACCAGATCGCCGCCGGCCGCATTGGTGGTCGCCTTCCTGAGCGCTCAGACGCCGCGCGGGACGCCGATACCCCGCTCCTCGCCGCGAGCCGCCAGCGGGCCGTCCGGCTCGACGAACGGCGCGGGCTGCGCATGCTCCAGGGCGGCCCCGACGAACTCGCGGAACAGCGGCGCCGGCCGCTCGGGGCGGGACTTGAACTCGGGGTGGTACTGCGATGCCACGTAGAAGGGATGCTGGGCGCTGGACAGCTCTACCGCCTCCACCAGACGCTCGTCCGGTGAGGTCCCCGAGCAGATCAGCCCCGTGGCCTCGAGCTTCTTGCGCAGGTGGTTGTTGACCTCGTAGCGGTGGCGGTGGCGCTCATACACGACCTGTTCGCCGTACAGCGAGCGGATCCGTGTCCCGTCGTGCAGCTTGACCGGATCCGCCCCCAGGCGCATGGTGCCGCCCATGTCGGCGATCTCCTTCTGCTCGGGCAGCAGGTCGATGACCGGGAACGGGGTCTCCAGATCCATCTCGGTTGAGTTGGCGCCGTCCATGCCGGTCACGTGGCGAGCGAACTCCGACACGGCTACGTGCATGCCCAGGCAGATTCCCAGGTAGGGGATGGCGTGCTCACGGGCGATCCGGGCGGCCTCGATCTTGCCCTCCCAGCCGCGGCCTCCGAAACCGCCGGGAATGAGGATCCCATCCGCGGTTTGTAGCCGCGCGGCCACGCTGGGCTCGCTGACTGACTCCGAGTCAACCCAGTCGACCTCGACCCGTACCCCGTGGTGCACACCGGAGTGACGCAGGGCTTCGACGACCGACAGGTAGGCGTCCTCGAGCTGCACGTATTTCCCGACCAAGGCGATCCTCACCTGGCGCTCAACCTCCCCAGCGCGGGTGGTGATCTGCTCCCAGTCGCTGAGATCCGGAGTCCCGGGCTCGAGTCCGAAGTGCTCTGAGAGGATGAAGTCATCCACCCCCTGGCGGTTGAAGACCAGCGGCACGCGGTAGATGTCGGGGACGTCATAGGCCGAGACGATCGCCTCGACGGGCAGGCTCGCGAACAGCGCGATCTTGCGCCGAATGTCAGTCGAGAGCTCAGCCTCAGAGCGGCAGACAACCATGTCGGGGGCGATACCGATTCGGCGCAGCTCGTTGACCGAGTGCTGAGTGGGCTTGGTCTTGAGCTCTCCGGCGTGGCCGATGTAGGGCACGAGGGTCAGATGGATGAACATGCAACGCTTGCGCCCGACGTCCACGGGGAACTGGCGGATGGCCTCCAGGAACGGCAGTGACTCGATGTCCCCCACCGTGCCGCCGATCTCGGTGACCACGAAGTCGACATCGCTGGAGTCGGCCATCAGCTTGATGCGCTGCTTGATCTCGTCGGTGATGTGGGGCACTACCTGGACGGTGGCGCCCAGGTAGTCGCCGCGGCGCTCCCGGCGGATGACCGTGTTGTAGATCCCGCCCGCGGTCACATTGGACGCCCGGCTGGTGTTGGCGTCGGTGAAGCGCTCGTAGTGCCCGAGATCGAGGTCGGTCTCAGCGCCGTCCTCGGTTACGAAGACCTCGCCGTGCTGGTAGGGCGACATCGTGCCCGGGTCCACGTTGATGTAGGGATCGAACTTCTGCAGCTGGACCGATAGACCGCGGGCGACCAGCAGGCGCCCGATGGAGGCCGCGGCGATGCCTTTCCCCAGCGAGGAGACAACCCCGCCCGTGATGAAGATGAAACGCGTTTCTCCGTGAGCCATTCGCCGTGTCCGAGTCTAACGGGGCCTTGAGACGGAATCCTCGAGCCAGCCTCAGGCCGCCCGCAGCAGCTCCCGGGCGTGCTCACTGGCCGCCTGATCCTCGTCGGCGCCGCCGAGCATCCGGACCAGCTCACCGACCACGGTGTCTGTGTTCAGCGTGCTCACGGTGGTTCGAGCCGGCCGGACCGACGCGTCCTTGACGATCGTGAAGTGGCGCTCGGCCAGTGCCGCCACCTGGGGTAGATGGGTGATGCAGAGGATCTGCCGTCCTGACGCCAGCGCGCGCAGGTGCTGGCCGACCACGCGGGCGGTGTGACCGCCGATCCCGGCGTCGATCTCGTCGAAGACCAGCAGCGGGCCGGCCTCCCGCCCCTCCGCGGGCCGGCGATGAGCGACGCTCAGCAGAGCCAGCATGACGCGCGACAGCTCGCCGCCCGAGGCCACCTCGCGCAACGGGGCCAGCGCCCCGCCGGCATTGGAGTTGATCAGCATCTCGATCGTCTCTGTGCCCCGCGGACCGCACCCGTCCGGCCGCGCCGAGAGCTCGATCTCAAAACGGGCCTCGGCCATGGCCAGCTCCACGAGCCGCTTGCGCACGGCGCGGGCCAGCTTGGGCGCCGCTTGCTGCCGCACAGCCGACAGCTGCGCCGCCAGGGCGTCGAGCTCGGCCCGCGCGGCCGCCAGCTCCCCCTCCCCGGCCTCCAGCGCCTCCTCGGCATGCTCGAGCTCCGACTGTCGCGCCCGGCACTGCTCGGCATGGGCCAGCACGTCCTCCAGCCCTGCCCCGTACTTGCGCTGCAGGCGGGCGAACACGGTCAGGCGCTCCTCGAGTGCCTCCAGATGGTCGGCCCCGCCCTCTCCGTCCTCCAGGCCGGCCAGATAGGCGCGCAGCTCGCCGCCGACATCCTCAGCTTCGTAGCGCAGCGCGGCCAGGCGCTGGGCGACGCCTCCCAGGCGGGGTTCGATCTCCCCCACCTGCTCGAGCTGCTGGGTGGCCGCGGCGAGTAGCTCAGAGACGCCGGAGCCGCCCTCCGGGGCGATCGCCTCGGCTCCGGCGGCGGCCGCGCCGCGCAGCGCTTCCAGGTGGCGCAGGCGCTCGCGCTGCCCGGTCAGCTCAACCTCCTCCTCCACGCTGGGGGCGGCCGATTCGATCTCCTGGAGCTCAAAGCCGAGCAGATCGAGCTCTCGTTCCCGGGCGCCGGCGCGCTCGCGCAGCTGCTCCAGGGCCTGGCGGCGCTCGCGCACCGCCTCATAGGCCGCCGAGACGCCTTCGCGCAGCTCTGACTGCCGCGGGCCAGAAAAGGCATCCAGAACGTCGAGCTGCGCCGCATGCAGCATCAGCTTGCGATGCTCGTGCTGGCCGTAGAACGACAGCAGTGAGCCTCCCAGCTCCTGCAGATCAGCCAGCGTGGCCGAGCGTCCGCAGACGTAGGCGCGGGTGCGGCCATCGGGCCACACGCGGCGCGCCAGCACGATCTCCTGTGCGCCAGTGGGCAGGCGCTCGGAACCGACCAGCTCCGGCGGGAGGGCGAACACACCCTCTACATACGCCTCCGCAGCGCCGGGCCGAACGATGCCGCGCCGGGCGCGGCCGCCCAGGAGCAGGTCCAGAGCATGGGCGAGCAGCGTCTTGCCCGCCCCCGTCTCCCCCGTGAGCATGTTGAGCCCCGGCGCCAGACGCAGCTCGGCGCGCTCCATCAGGAGCAGATTCTCCACGCGCAACTCGTACAGCATGGTTGACGGTCTACCAGGCGTGGGTGACGGATCGACCGGGCCGAGCGACCCGACTTGGCTCTCGGCTGCCCGCCCCTCCTAGAGCGGGGTGGCTAGCCGCCCGAACTTCTGACGCAGACGCTGATAGAAGGTCGTCCCAGGGACCTGGGCCAGGCGCCCGAGGTCATTGACGAACCGTGCCTGCACCCGGTCACCGGCCTCGATGGCGCCGATCGGCCGACCGTCAACGGTTATGTCCACCGCCTCCTCGTGGGACCGGTTGTGCACGGTCAGCTCGTCGTCGGGGGCGACGACCAGGGTCCGTGCAGTAAGGGAGTGCGGAGCGATGAAGGAGACGACGTAGCCGTGTACTCCCCAAGCCATGACCGGGCCGCCGTTGGCCAGGTTGTAGCCCGTGGACCCGGCTGGGGTGGCCACCACGAGCCCGTCGCAGCGCACCCGCCCGACCTCATTGCCCCCCACCGCGTACTCCAGGTCGGCGACGCGCTTGCCCTGTTGGCGATGGATCGAGACATCGTTGATGGCCAGCCAGTCGCCTTCGTGGCTGGAGAGCTGGATCGCCGGCAGTGAGAGAACCTCGTACTCGCCGTCCAACGCCCGCAGGATCCCGCTGCGGGCGTCTTCGCGATCCACCGTGGCCAGGAAGCCCATCTCGCCGAAGTTGACCGCGAACACGGGCACCTCGGTACCGGCGTAAGTGCGCAGCGCGTTGAGGATCGTGCCGTCTCCGCCCAGGGCAAAGCAGATGTCCACGGCGGCATCGGGAGGGGCGTCGAGGATCAGCCCCGGAGCGGGCGACAGGTGATGCTTGGCCGTCTCCTCAGGATCGAAGCGCAGCGTCACCCCCCGTTCGGCGGCCACCGAGATCAGGGCCCGGAGCGCTCGGGCGGTCACCCCCGGGCGTCGATGGGTGCGCAGAGCGGCGCTCTTGACCGGATTCACGGCTGGCCGCCGTCGGGGTCCCTGGCGGTGCGCTCGGCCGCAACTTCGGCGGCGGCCTGGGCAGCGGGCGGGGCGGCGGGCTCGGCAGCGGGCTCGGCCTGCGTGGCTGCCGCGTCCAGGTCCTCGACTCCTCCCCGCCCGGCCTCGGCGAGCCAGATGAAGCTCTCCCGGTTGCCCTTCGGTCCCGGCAGCCCGGAGCTGGCGTAGCCGAGGACCGTGGCACCCAGCCCCACGGCCGCGCGCCCCACGTCAATCAGCACCCGCCGCCGGAGGTCCGGGTCCCGTACCACCCCGCCCTTGCCAACGGACGCGGGGCCGACCTCGAACTGCGGCTTGATCAACGCCACGACGTCGAAGCGCTCGGCGGCACAGGCCAGCGCTGGGCCGAGCACCTTGAGAACCGAGATGAAGGAAACGTCGATAACCGTCAGATCGGGCGCGTAGGGGAGCTCACCCACCGCCAAGCTGCGCGCGTTGCGTCGCTCGATCACGGTCACCCGTGTGTCGGAGCGCAGCGCCCAGTCCAGCTGGCCGTAGGCGACGTCCAGGGCGATCACATGGGCGGCACCACGGCGCAGCAGGCAGTCGGTGAAGCCGCCTGTGGAAGCGCCGACGTCGAGAGCGCATCGACCGTCCACGTCGAGACCAAAAGCATCGAGGGCGTTGCTCAGCTTCACCCCCCCGCGGGAGACAAAGGCCGGACCGCCGGTGAGCTCGAGCTCGACGTCCTCGGCCACCAGCTGGCCGGGCTTCTCGGCCCGACGCCGCCCGGGCAGGAGCATCACCTCGCCGGCCATCACCGAGGCGGCCGCACGCGATCGCGAGGAGAAGACTCCGCGCTGGGAGAGGAGGCTGTCGAGCCGGACACGCTTCATGCAGCGAAAAGGTACGGGATCGGGTGACGGGCCCGCCGGACAGACATGCGCGGCGCGCCGAGCGGGACCGCCGGAGCGGGTGCTGTCCACTCTGAGTCCGTTTCCGTTCACTACGAACGGATTCGTACTCAGAGTCAAGCCGGGGACCCTTCGAGGAGCGCGCGCAACCGGACCAGCCCGGGGAGAGGGTGCGCAACCCGACCGCCCGCGTCGGAGGCGCTCAGCCGCTGGTCACCCCGCTGCGCCCGCTGACCGCCGCCTCGACCCGCTCGGCGATCCGCTCGGCGGTGAATCCGACCTCTTCGTGCAGCAGGGCCGGGGAACCGTGGGTGACGTAGCGGTCGGGCAGGCCGACACGCAGAATGCGGGGCGCCAGGCCCGAATCCGACAGGGTCTCCCACACCGCGGATCCGAAGCCGCCGGCCAGGACGCCCTCCTCCACTGTGACCAGCAGCTCGTGCTCGGCGGCCAGCTGGGCGGCCAGCCCCGCATCGATCGGCTTGGCAAACCGCGCGTCGGCCACCGTCACGGCGATGCCGTGCTCGGTCAGGATCTCGGCCGCCTCCAGCGCCTTGCCCACCCCGGACCCGTAGCCGAGCAGGGCCACCCGCGGGGCGCCGTCCAAACCGGTGCTGGCCTCGCGCAGGATCTCCCCAGTGCCGATCTCGATCCGCTGCGGCGCCGAGGGCAGCGCCACCCCGACCCCGTTGCCGCGCGGATAGCGCAGGGCCACAGGCCCGTCGTCGTAGCGCAGGGCGGTGTGGAGCATGTGGACCAGCATTGCCTCGTCGCGGGGGGCCATCAGCACGATGTTGGGCAGGCAGCGCAGGTAGGCGATGTCATAGGCGCCGTGGTGGGTGGGACCGTCGTCGCCCACCAGTCCGGCCCGGTCCATGGCGAAGACGACGTTGAGCTTCTGCAGGCAGACATCGTGGACTATCTGGTCATAGGCGCGCTGCAGGAAGGTGGAGTAGATCGCGGCCACGGGCTTGGCGCCCTGCAGAGCCAGGCCGGAGGCGAACAGAACCGCCTGCTGCTCGGCGATTCCCACGTCGTAGTAGCGGTCGGGCAGCGCCCCTTGGAGGATGTTCAGGCCCGTGCCCGAGTTCATGGCCGCGGTGATCCCGATCACCCGCTCGTCACGGTGACATTCGCGGACCAGTGCCTCGCCGAACACCTGGGTGTAGGCCAGCGGAGCCGGCTTGGCGGCACCCGGCGTCGGCAAAGCCTGGGCGGGAACGCGGCCCGAGATCGACTTCGGCTTGGCCGCGTGCCATTTCTCCATGCCCTCCAGGCCGCCCTCCTCGGCCGGCGCAAAGCCTTTGCCCTTGACCGTCGCGCAGTGCACGACCACCGGCCGCTCCGCAGCCAGCGCCTCGCGCAGGGCGGCGCGCAGGGCGCGGACGTCGTGGCCGTCGATCACGCCCATATAGGCGAAGTCCAGCTCCTCCCACCAGAGGCCCGGCGCCCAGAAGGCTTTGATCGACTCCTTGAAGTGCGGGCCCAGGCGCTCGAAGGCCGCCCCGATTCCAGCCGGGAGCTTGGTCAGGCCGCCCTCCACCCCCTCGCGGGCATGCCACAGCTTGGGGTTCATCCGCACGCGGTTGAAATACCGCGACAGCGCCCCGACATTGGGGGCGATCGACATGCCGTTGTCGTTGAGCACGACGACGATCGGGGTGCCCTCCCCCCCGGCCTGGTGCACCGCCTCGAAGGCCACGCCGCCGGTCAGGGCTCCGTCCCCCGCCACCGCGACCACATGACCGTCGGGGCCGTGGCCACGTCGCATCCCCTCCTTGAGGCCCACGGCATAGCCGATCGAGGTGGAGGCGTGCCCAGCCCCCATGATGTCGTGCTCGGACTCCTGAATGGAGCAGAACGGCGCCAAGCCGCCGTACTTGCGGATCGTGGCCAGCTGATCACGCCGGCCGGTGAGCACCTTGTGCGGGTAGGCCTGATGGCCGACGTCCCATAGCACCTTGTCGCGCGGAGAGTCCAGCAGCGAATGCAGCGCGACGGCGATCTCGCACGTACCCAGATTGGCTCCGAAGTGACCGCCGATCTCGCCCACCGTGTCAATGATGTGCTCACGGATCTCCTGGGCGACCTGCTGGAGCTGCTCGTCGGTCAGGCCGTGCAGATCCTGCGGGGATTGGATGCGGGTCAAAAGAGCGGTCATCAAAAGCTCCGGGTCGCGATGAAGTCCGTGATCTGGGCCAGCTCGTCGGCGTCGGTGGGCGCGGCTTCGCTGAGCGCGGCCCGCGCCCGCCCGTGCGACTCCTGGGCCAGGCGCCGTGCGCCGTCCAAGCCGAACTCGGTCACGTACGTGCGCTTACCCAGCCGCTCGTCGCTGCCCTGCTGCTTGCCCAGGGTCGCCTCGGTTCCGGTCACATCGAGCATGTCGTCGACGATCTGAAACAGCACGCCCAGCTCGCTGGCAAACCCGCGGAAGGCGGAGATTGTCGCAGGTTGGCGGTCTCCGGCCAGGGCGAGCACGCCCGCCACGCTGACCGCGATCAGCCGTCCGGTCTTCAGCTCATGCAGGTGGCGCAGACCCTCGGCATCGGGAGCGGAGGTCTCAGCCACGTCGATGAACTGGCCGCCGACCATGCCCTGAACGCCGGTGGCGCGGGCCAGCTCGGCCGCCACGGTGAGAATCCGCGCCGGCTCTCCGGCCTGCTGGCTGAGCAGCAGGCGGAAGGCTTCGGCGTAGAGGCCGTCGCCGGCCAGGATGGCCACGTCCTCCCCGAAGGCCTTGTGGCAGGTCAGCCGCCCACGCCGCAGATCGTCGTCGTCCATGGCCGGGAGGTCGTCGTGGATCAGCGAATAGGTGTGGATCAGCTCAATCGCCGCGGCCAGGGGCAGAACCGTGGTCCGCTCCAGGCCGAGGGCCCCGGCGGTGGCCAGCGTCAGTACCGGGCGGATCCGCTTGCCCTGAGCCAACAGCGAGTACCGCATGGCCTCCTCCAGGCCCGCCGTGGCCAGCTCGGTGGAGAAGCGGAGCCCCTCCAAGTAGTCCTCCACGGCGACCCGAAGGTGATCGGGGTACGTGGCCGTGGTGACCTGAGCGGAGGCGGCCACTGGTGGCCCTAGGCCGCCGGCAAGGGAAGCTGACCGGGGAGATCGGGCAGTGGCTCAAGCGCCGCCCGCGTGCGCTGATCGACCTGCGCCCCGGCCTCTGAGGCCAGCCGGGCGCATTCCTCGATCAGGCTCAGCGCTGCCTCAGGCTCCAGGCCGCCTGCGCGCAGACGCTCGACCGTCTCGTTCAACCGCACGGTCAGCTCAGTCAGGGCGTCGGTCACAACGGGGGAGGTTAGCGACCGCGGCGCGCCGTCAGGCGCGGCTCATCGGCGCTGACGGCACCGAGCGTCACCCACGGACCCAGCGCGGAGTCCGAGGCGTGCTCAGGCCGCGTCCAGTGCGGCGTTGACCAGCGCGTCAGCCCGGGCGTTCTGAGCCCGCGGGACGCTGCGGATGCGCCAGCGGTCAAAGGCACTCAGGGCCGTGATGGCCTCCTCGTAGAGGGGCTTCATCGCCGGGTGCTTGACCTTGTAGCGGCCGGTGAGCTGGCGGGCGATGAGCTCGGAGTCGTTGATCAGCTCGACCTCACGGGCGCCCAGGGCCGCCGCTCGCTGTACTCCGGCCAGCAGCGCCCGGTACTCGGCCACGTTGTTGGTGGCTACGCCGATCGACTCGGCCAGCTCGTCCAGAACGGCGCCGTCGGAGTCGGCTACGACGACGCCGATCGCTGCCGGTCCGGGGTTGCCGCGCGCACCCCCGTCGACGTGGACCACCACCTTCACGGCGAGGTGATGTCAGTCAATCGGAGGTGAGCTCGGGCAACTCACCGGGAATCCGGGCGCGGCGACGGTCGCGCACCTCGCGCTTGCCCCCACCGCTGACCGCGCCGGCGCGTCGGGAGCCCCGGCGCCGATCGACGATCACGCTCACGTTGGGATCCTCGGCGTAGTAGGTGGTCAGCTTCTCCAGCAGCTGATCGGCCAGGGGTTCGGGCACGACGCAGTAGATCACGAGACTGATCCTATTGGACCACCGGGCGCCACTGCCATCGAACGTCCGTCGAGGCCCGGATCAGGCCGCCAGCGTGAGAAGGCCCTGCTTGTCGGCCAGCGCGTTGACGCGTCGTTGCGCGGGCTCGAGCTCAGTGAGCTCATAGCCCTGGGTGACCACCTGCACAGTGGGAACCTCGTCGCCGAGGTCGAGCTCATAGCGATACCAACACAGCTCCCAGGCCACGACGATGCTGACCATGCCGGATTGGGGCGACGCCGGTAGGACGGCGACCTCGGGTACCCCCAGCGAGCGAGAGATGCCGGCCACTGTACGAGGGTGCTCAGATCCGTTGAAGGACTCAATCGCCGAAGCGACCTTGTGCTCGGTGCTGGTCGGGACCGCGCGCACGTGGCGGGGCTCCCACGAGCGCTCCCGGGCCGCCGGACGCGCTGAAGCCTCTGCCCGAACCGGGGCGGGCGCGGAGGCCGGCCGGCCGTTCTGGGGGGCCGGCGCGGCGCGGCGCGGCGGTGGCGGTGGCGGCTCGACGGGCAGCTCCAGCGGCTCATGAGGGTCGTCGTAAAGGCCGTGCTCCGGAGCCACCGATGCCGCCTCCGGTGCCGCCTCCCGGCGTGAGCGCAGACGACTGAGCAGCGAGCGCCGGCGGTCGACCCGGGTTCCGGCATCGCCGTAGTCGGGCAGCTCGCCCTCGCGCAGCCAGCCACCCTGCAGCGCCCGGGTGGTGCACAGCTCACAGACGGTGTGACGCCCGCCGCTGCTGACGTAGGTCTCGGCCCGCTCCCCGCGCAGCAGGGTGCGACCGCAGATATCGCACGCCGAGACGGCCACCGACGTACTGATTGCCCTGGTGTTCATCGGCGGTGCAATGCGGGGATTTTTGCGGGAGCGACCACTGATCGAGCGTACTACGCCTTGACGGTCTCGCGCTCGGCGCGGGCGGCGTCGACCACCTTTGAGGCGAGGTGACCAGGCACTTCCTCGTAGCGCAGGAAGTCCATCGTGAACTCCCCCTGCCCCCCGGTTATCGACCTCAGATCGGGCGCGTAGGAGAGCATCTCAGACATCGGGACCTCGGCCTTGATCTCGGTCATCCCGGCCCCCACCGGCTCCATCCCCAGCGGGCGGCCGCGACGGGAGTTGAGGTCGCCGATCACGTCTCCCACGCTGTCTTCGGGGGCATAGACGCTGACCGTCATGATCGGTTCCAGCAGCACCGGGACGGCCTGTTCGAGAGCTTGGCGCATGGCGGTGCTGCCGGCGACCTTGAAGGCCATCTCGGACGAGTCAACGGTGTGGTAAGAGCCGTCGTAGACGCGGACGCGGACATCCTTGACCGGGTAGCCGGCTACCACTCCCTCCTGCATCGCTTCCTGCACGCCTTTCTGCACCGCGGGGATGAACCCGGAGGGGATCACGCCGCCCTTGATCTCATTGACGAACTCAAAGCCCTCACCGGCGGGCAGCGGCTCAATCGCGATGTGGCAATCGCCGAACTGCCCGCGGCCCCCGGTCTGCTTCTTGTGGCGGCCGTGGGCCTTGGCCGAGCCCCTGATCGTCTCCTGATAGGGCACCCGGGGCGGCTTGAGGCTGACCTCGGCGCCGAAGCGATCCCGGAGCCGCTCGACGATGACTTCGACGTGGACCTGGGACAGGCCGGCCAGGATCTGCTCACCGGTCTGGGGGTCACGGTGCAGGTCGATGGTGGGATCTTCTTCCTGGATGCGCCGCAGGGCGGTGAACACCTTGTCCTCGTCGCCGGCTGACCCGGTTACCGCGCCCCCGATCGCGAAGGCCATGACCGGGGCGGGCAGCTTGATGCTGGGCATGGTGATGGGCTCGTCACGAGCGGCCAGCCAGTCGCCGGCCTTGGTCTCCTTGAGCTTGGCCACAGCGCCGATGTCCCCGGGGCCGAACTCCTCCACGTGCACCGTCTGCGCGCCGGCGAAGCTCAAGAGCTGGCCAACGCGCTCCTTGTTGTGCGTGCGGGTGTTGAGGACCTGTGAGTCGGGGCTCATCGTGCCCTGGTAGACGCGAAACAGGTTGATCCGCCCCGCGAAAGAATCGGCGCGGGTCTTGAACACGTAGGCGAACAGCTCGGCATCCTCGAGCGCCTCCAAGGTCAGCTCGCCGACGCGGAGACCGCCATGCTTGACCGGTGAGGGGAGATCCTCGACGATCGCGTCCAGCAGCCGGTTGGTGCCCAGGTTTCGGGTCGCCACTCCACAGGTGACCGGGAACAGGGCGCCATGGTTGGTTCCCTCCTTGAGCGCGGTCACGATCTCCTGATGAGAGATCTCATCTCCGTCGAGGTAGCGCTCCATCAGCGCGTCGGAGGTCTCTGAGACCTCGTCCATGAGCTTCTCGCGGTACTCCTGAGCGCGGTCGCGCGCATCGTCGGGGATGGGGACCTCCTCGCAGTTGTCTCGCGCGGCGTCTTGATAGCGGTAGGCCTTCATGTCGACCAGGTCGATGACGCCGGAAACCTCCTGCTCGGAGCCGAGCGGGATCTCGGTGGCCACGACGTGAGGTCCGAAGGCGGCCTTGAGCGACTCCAGGGCGCGAAAGAAGTCAGCGCGCTCGCGGTCGAGCATGTTGACGAACAGCAGCCGGGCCAGGTCCAGCTCTGCAGATCGCTGCCACAGCCGAGCGGTGTGCACCTCGACGCCCATCACCGCGTTGACCACGAACACGGCCGACTCGCACACCCGCAGCGCCCCGAGGGCATCGGCCACGAAGCTCGGGTCGCCCGGGGTGTCGAGCAGGTTGACCTTGCGCTCCTGCCACTCAAACGAGCTCAGGGCCGCGGAGATCGACATCTGGCGCGCCTTCTCCGCCGGGTCAGAGTCAGCCACGGTCGAGCCGTCGAGCACGGAGCCCAGGCGATTTACGACGCCAGCCTGAAACAGGAGTGCCTCGTGCAGTGACGTTTTGCCGCTTGCGCGATGGCCCACGATGGCCACGTTGCGGATGCGGTCCGCGGCCTTGTGCATGGCTGGTCTCCTCTCACTCACCTGGACAGGACGACCTTATCGCGCGCGCATTGGCTGCGGGGCCGACTTCGGGGGGCGTTCTGCGGAGCGATCGGTGGGTAGTTCGGGTCAGTTCACTCGAGGTTGACTGGGCTCATCGGCGCAAGGTACTATGCGGTGCATGGTACCGGGGGCGAGCGTTCTCTCACAGCTCCGCCGGGGCGTGCTCGAGTACTGCGTGCTGGCGGTGCTCCGGGATCGCGAGCAGTACGGATTTGAGCTCGTCAAAGTCCTGACTCAGTCCGAGGGCCTTCTGACCTCGGAAGGCACGATCTACCCCATCCTGGCGCGCCTGCGGCGTGACGGCGCGGTCGTGACGACGTGGCGAGAGTCCACGGCCGGACCACCGCGGCGCTATTACAACCTGACCCAGGACGGGCACGATGCGCTGGAGCAGTTCACGGGCGAGTGGGGCCGTTTCCGCGACGCGGTCGACGGCCTGCTCAAAGCCGGGGCCCGATGACCGCGGCGACTCGAGTGAGGCCGAGGTGCGAAACGCGCTTGACCGGGTGGGCCAGCCGGAGGGGATCGTGGCCGAGGAACTCGCTCGCTACGCCGATCTTCCTGGCCCGCCGCGCCCGGGCCAGCGGCGGCTAGGGCGATTGGCACGCTACGCAGGCTCGCACGCGGCTCGCGGGTCTGGCCGGATCGAGGAGTCGGTGCGGCCGGCGCATGCGCCGGCCGG
>JALYZQ010000226.1 GCA_030948805.1 Actinomycetota bacterium
ACGTCGCGCGGCTGGGTCGGGTGGGGCGCCTGGTCGCGCAATCCCCCCGGGTGGCCGAGATCTACGCCGAGTTGGGAGTCAGCCGTGCCCGTCTCGAGCCGACACGGTTCACACTGGGACATATCGAAGGCCTGCGCCCGCGCCGCGTCAGCTCGGCCCCGGCCCGCCTGACGTTCGCCACGCTGAACGGCTGTGCCTCATTGACCAAGGGGTCCGAGGTCGTCCTCACGGCGCTCCGGGCGCTGCATTTAGACGGTCTGGAGGGGCGCTTCACCCTGCGCGTGCTCGGGCACGTCGATCCGGCGATCCGGGTCGAGCTGGCGGGCTTCCGCGGGGTGCAGCTCGGGGGCCTGTACGAGCGCGAGCAGCTCGATCGGCTGTTGGACGACGTCGACGTCGGGATCATGCCCTCGGTGTGGGAGGAGGCGTTCGGCTACACCGGACTCGAGCTGCTGGCCAAGGGAATCCCGCTGATCGCCAACCCGCTGGGCGGGATCGTGGAGTATGCGATCGCCGGTGAGACCGCGTGGCTGAATCGGTCCTGCTCGGGTGCCGAGCTGGCGGAGCTGATCAAGCGCCTGATCCGCGCGCCGGGCGAGGTGCTCGAGCTCCACCGGCGGGTGGTCGCCGCCCGCGATCGCCTGATCATGCCAATGGCCGAGCACGTCGACACGATCGAGCGTGTGTACGCGCGAGCGCGCTGACCGCGACGGCGTCTCAGACATAGGCGCGGACCACGCCGCGCAGACCGCGCCAGCCGCCACCGTCTCGGAACGGCAGCTCGAACGGCTCGGACGCGTCGACCCGGTCAAAGCCGGCGGCGCGGACGATGCGCACCAGCCCGGCCATGTTCGTCGACCACCACGTGAACGAGTCGATCCCGTCGAGCTCGGCGATGGCACGCTTCTCGTAAAGCCGGAAGCGGCTGATCACGTTGGCGATCACCGCCGAGCCCGTGCACACGCTGCGGATGTTCTCCACCGCGGTGACCGGGTCCTTGAGATGCAGCAGCAGGTCGCCACAGAAGACGAAGTCAAACATGCCCAGGCTGGGACCGAGGTCGTAAACCGACAGCAGGACGCGCTCGACGTTGGAGCCCAGCGCCGCCTTGGCCAGGGCAAAGCGCTCTGCCTTGGACTCGTCGAGGCTGCGGTCGTGGTCGGGGCGTAGGGCGGCGGGCCAGTCCAGTGCCTCGGGGTCCTCGAGGTCCAGGGCGGTCACGGACGCCGCGCCCCGGCGCTCCATCTCAAACGCCCAGTAGCCGTCCATCGTGGCCACGTCCAGGCAGTGCAGCCCGCTCAGATCCTCGGGCAGCGGATAGTGGTGAAGAACGGGCCGGTGGTCGAACATGCCCGGGGTGGCGACGCCGTCGCCGAGCTCGATCGTGTGATACCAGGGATAGCGGGCGATCTCGGCGAGCAGCGCGGGGGCGTCGCGGGGATTCTCCGGGCTCACGGTTGCCGGGACCCCGCCACGCGCGGGGACATGCGCTCGGCTACCCGGGTGAAGGCGACCAGGGCCTGCCCCACCACCTGATCCATGTTGAGGTACTGGTAGCGAGCCAGACGACCTACGAAGGTGACCCCGGGGAGCGTCGCGGCGCGGGCCTCGTAGCGCTTGTAGAGGGCGCGGGTGTCGTCGCTGGGGATGGGGTAGTACGGGTCGCCCTCACTGCGCGGGTACTCGACGGCGACGGTGGAGGAGCGATGCCGCTGGCCGGTGAGGTGCCGGTACTCGGTGACCCGGGTCCACGGCACGTCCTCGTTCGGGAAGTTGATCGATCCGACTGGTTGCACGAGGGTGGCTCCGGGCGTCGGGTGATTGCGCAGCTCGAACTCGAGGCTGCGGTAGGGGAGCGCCCCATACTCGTAGTCGAAGAAGCCATCGATGGGCCCGGTGTAGATGAGGTGGCCGTAGTCGACCTGCGTGCGCACGTCCTCAAAGCTGACGCCGGTGCTGACCTCTATGCCCGGGTGGTCCAGGATGCGCTCGAACATGGCCGTGTAGCCGTCGGCCGGCATCTTCTGGTACCAGTCACCGAAATAGCGGCTGTCGTCGTTGGTGCGGATTGCCACCCGCCCGCACACCGAGGCGTGCAGCTGAGAAGGGTCCCGGTGCCACTGCTTTCGCGTGTAGCCCCGAAAGAAGGCCTCGTAGAGCTCCCGTCCGACCTTGGAGACCACCACTTCCTCGCTGGTGCGCGGGTTGAGGACCGGCTCGGCCTTCTCGGCGTAGAGCGCCTGCACCTCCTCGTCGGTCTGCAGATCGAGGCCGAAAAGCATGTTCACGGTCGTTCGGTTGATCGGCATCGGGACCAGGCGGTCGCCCAGCTGGGCCATCACGCGATGCTCGTACGGACGCCAATCGGTGAATTGGGAGAGGTAGTCGACGACCCGCTCGGATTTTGTGTGGAAGATGTGCGGACCGTAGGCGTGGACGAGCACGCCGTGCTCGTCCACGTAGTCATGGGCGTTGCCGGCGATGTGATCGCGCTGGTCGACTACGAGCACGCGCTGGCCACACTGCGACGCCAGCCGTTCGGCCGTCACGGCACCGGCGAACCCGGCCCCGACGACAAGTGTGTCGAATCGCTCAGGCACCAGGCAGGCAGGGTAGTGGGTCGGCTTTCCCGGCGAGCCCAGCGGCGGCCTCGCCCTAAGATTGCCCGGCCTTGACCGCGCCGAACGAGGTCGCCGGATAAGCCCCCACAGCGCCAGATGACCCCACCCACAGCTCCAACGTCCCAGGCCACCGCCCCCACGGTGACGATCGTGTTCCTGGTCTACAACCGATGCGCGGAGCTGCGCGCCAGCCTGGAGCAGATGACGCGGGCCTCGGACTACGAGCCGAGGCTGGTCGACGTGATCGTGGTCGACAACGCCTCTACCGACGGCTCCGCCGCGATGGTCCGGGATCAGTTCCCTTCCGTGCAGCTGATCGTCCGCAACCAGAATGTCGGCGTCAGCGGGTGGAACCAGGGGCTGGCCGCGGCCCGGGGTGACTACGTCCTGGCGCTGGACGATGACTGCTACCTGCCCACCGATGGCCTGCGACGCGCCGTGGCCGCCGCTGCTCAGAGTCAGGCCGACTTAGTGTCCTTCCGGGTCGTCAGCACACACGATCCCCAGTACGCCTTCACCGAGGAGTACCTGACGGGTCTATTCGCCTTCTGGGGCTGCGCCGTGTTGATGCGCCGTGACGTGGTGCAGACGCTGGGCGGCTATGACCCCTACATCTTCGTGTGGGGCAATGAGCTCGAGTTCATGCTGCGTTTCTTTGATCGTGGCTTCCGTCATCTGCATCTCCCCGAGGTGGTGGCTCAGCATATGAAGGCCCCGCCGGACGACAGCGAGCTCGGCATCTCCGAGCGCGGCTATCGGCTCAACGCCCGCCACTGGGCGTACACGGCGGCCAAGCTGCTGGCTCCCCGCGACGCACTCGACGTGCTGGTGGCCATCCTGGGTCGGGCGGCGATTGACGGTCTGCGCTGTGATCCGGTGGCCTTCAAGGCCGTGCCGGATGCCTTCGCTGGACTTCTGGGCGGGCTGCGCCATCGCGAGCCTGTGCGCGACCGGCAGCTCTCACGCTTCTACCGCCGCAACTTCGAGACCTTCGCCAGTCCCTGGTGGCTGCTGCGACCCATGGGACAGCTGCTGCGCGAGTTGCCCCAGGAGATGCTTGCTGGCCGGCTGGTCAAGCCCGAGACGTCAGGGGGGCGCCGCGACAGCTACCTGCGGGCGCGATCAGCCTTCTATCCGCGCCGGGCGACGGTGCTCGAGTTCTCACCTGAGCCGCGCGCGTCTGCCGTCGAACTGGACGAAGCTCAGATGGGGATGCCCCACAGCGGGAACCA
>JALYZQ010000232.1 GCA_030948805.1 Actinomycetota bacterium
CCCGTGCTCCTCGTCGCCCAGCTACGACGGATGCAGGTCCGCTACGCCATCACCAGCCGCCGCCTGACGATCGAGACCGGACTGTTGTCGCGGCGCTTGCATCAGGCTCGCCTGGGGCGTGTGCAGAACGTCGCCAGCGACCAGACCGTGGCCCAGCGCATGGTCGGCATCGGGACCGTCCAGTTCGACACGGCTGGAGAAGCCGAGTTTGACTTCTGCTTCCGCGGCGTCTCGGATCCGCGAGCCATCGTGCGCACCGTCGACCACGCGCTGCACGAGCTCCGTGGCGCTGACCGATTCCGTGCCCCGAGTCTGAGCCGGCCTCGGCGTGCGTCAGGGTATGCGGAGGGTCAGCCGTGAGGTGGAGCGTCCATCGGCACGCCTGGCGGTCACCCCGACCGAGCTGATCGCCTCCAGGTCAGGCCGCAGACGGCCCAAGGTTGCGGCGCTGATCAACCCGGTCTGCTGTCCTAGAGCCAGCACCTCGCGCAGATCGAGATAGAGCAAAGAGGTGACCCCGGCGGGCCGCTTGCCCAGGGCGAAACGAAATCCGGGATCCTGCGCCAGCGTACGTGTGCGCTGAGCCACTGCGGCCACCCCCTGGCTGCTGGTCGAGAGTACGACCAGACCGTTGAAAACGGCGTAGTTCAGCTCGAGTCCGTTGGCCAGGGCGACCTGATGGTCGGTTACGCCGGCCACCTGACTCTGCTTGAACTGGGCCACACGGCCGGGACCCGCGCCCGAGGTCTTGAACAGCTGGGCCAGCGGGATCTCGAGCTGAGCGAGCTGTGACCGGACCTGAGTCGGATGCGCGGTCCGAGCCACGATCACCAGCGTGGGGGAGCTGGCCCGGGGAACGATCGCCACGGCCGTCTCGCCGGCGAAGATGTCAGCCAGCTGATGCACGTTCACACCCTCCGCGGCGAGGGCGACCCCGAGGCGCGAGAGCAGCGGCCCGATGCCCCCCGCGACGCCGGCCGTGGTGCCGGCGTTGAGCAGTCCCGGAGCCACGCGGCTCAATCCGCGCACGTCGAACATCAAGATCGAACCGTCGGGCACGACATTCTGCAGGGTCGGGACAAACGGGCCCGTTCCTGCGCCGTTGAGTTTTACGAGCGCCGGATCCAGCGCGCTGGAGATGAGCACGCGCGCGCCGCCGGCGGTCGGAGAAACGCTCAGGGCCACGCCCTGGAGGGCGGGCTGGTAGAGCAGGCCGCCGAGTGCGCCGACCACGCCCCCCTGGGGGGAGAGCAAGCGCCGCACGCCGGCCAGGGAGGCATACGCTCGGGCCACCCGCCCGGCCGGCTCCCCGGCCGTGGCCCGCTGGTAGACGGCGGAGGCGGCCAGCGACGGCGACGCCCCGGCGGCGACGTCGATGGCCGAGCGCACGCTGGCGTCCTGGCCCACGACGAGGTAGTGGGAGACGAAAGCCAACTCGCTCCCCGAGGCGTAGGCGTAGAGCTGCGTTCGGTGAACGACCCCCTGGGGTGTCGCGCCCTGGGCGTGGATGAAGGCCCGCGCTCGCGCGCGGTCAGTGACATCGAGGATGATCAGCGAGCCGGCGGTGGAGGTGTTGGTGTTGAGCAGCGCCAGAGCCGCCTCATTGCCGACCCAGGGCAGGATCTCATGACCGAAGTCAACCGAGTGTCCGGCGCTGAGAATGGCGCCCAGGCGGCCCTGGACGGCCGCGCCGGCCAGCGGGAAATCGGGAAACCGACGGCCCAGGGCCAGTGAGCCCGCGACGGCCGGGCGTCCGTTGTCCAGCGACACGTCCACGTAAGCCAGGGCGTCCCGGGGCACGACGACCGCCGCGCCCGACCCGGAGCCCGACCCCGATCCGCTGAGCACCAAGATCAAGGCCGCCACGACAAGCCCGGCGGCCACCAGGGCGGCCAGGATGCGCCCGCGCCGGCCGGAGGCAGCGATCCAAGCACGCCCCCTTGACGCAGCGGGGCTGGCCGGAGCTTCACTCACGGCCGGCAATCAATCACGCCGCCGCGCCGCGGGCGCCGGTCGGCCGCCGCTCGTTACGCGCCACGAAGTCGATGATCGCGGGGACGCCCTCCAGCCGGTAGCGCTCGCGCAGGCGGTTCTCCAGGAAATAGGCGTAGTCGCGGGTGACGCGGGCGCGGGAGTTGACCTGGATCGAGAAGCGGGGCGGGCGCTCGGCCGTCTGGGTCATGAACAGCAGGCGCAGGCGATGTCCGGACCCCGCCCCCCGCCCGCCGGCGCCCACCGGAGGCTGGCGAGCGGCGACCACCTCCCCCAGAAAGCGATTGAGCTGCGGCGTGGGTATCCGCGTCCGGCTGCGATCGGCCAGGGCCAGGGCCTCGACCAGGAGCCGTTCCACGTGGCGGCCGGTCTGGGCGCTGGCGGTCAGGACGCGCGGGCGCAGGCGCAGCTTGCGTTGCACGCGGGCCCGCTGATGGTCGAGGTCGCCGTGTCCGCTCGCCGGCGCCCCGTCGGCCACCAGATCCCATTTGTTGAGCACCAGCGCGGTGGCGCAGCCACTCTTCATGGCCAGCTCGGCGATGCGCAGATCCTGGCTGGTCACCCCGTCGGTAGCGTCGCACACGACCAGCGCCACGTCGGCCCGCTCGGCCGCCCGGCGCGAGCGCAGCGAGGTGTAGTACTCGATCGACTCGCCCACCTTGGCCTGTCGGCGGATGCCCGCTGTGTCGACGAGGATCAGATCGCGTCCGTGATAGCTGATGGACATGTCGATCGCGTCGCGGGTGGTCCCGGCGCGCGGGGAGACGATCACCCGGTCGGCGACTCTGCCACCGGCCGTGCCGTCGGTCGGCAAGGCGGCAAAGCGGTTGACCAGCGACGACTTGCCCACGTTGGGACGGCCGATGAGGGCCAGGCGCACCGTGTCATCGTCGCTCTCGTCGATGACACCTTCGGGAACCAGGGCGGCCAGGCGGTCCAGCAGATCTCCCGTCCCCAGTCCCTGGGCGGCCGAGACCGGGATCGGCTCACCGAGTCCCAGGCCGTGGAACTCCGCCGCCAGCGGCAGGTCAGCTGCCGTGTCGATCTTGTTGGCGGCCACGAGCACCGGCCGGTCGCCGCGGCGCAGGAGATCGGCCATCTCCTGGTCGCCGGGACGCAGCCCGGCCCGGGCGTCGACGACGAGGACGGCCACGCCGGCGTCGGCCAGTGCTGCCCGGGCCTGATCCTGGATCTGCCCGGCCAGCTCATCGCGGTCCTGCAGATCGATCCCGCCCGTGTCGATCAGCGTCAGCGGCCGCCCGTTCCACTCCGTGCGCAGCTCCTTGCGGTCGCGGGTCACCCCCGGCCGCTCGTGCACGACCGCCTCACGCGACTCCGCGAGACGGTTGACCAGGGAGGATTTGCCCACGTTGGGATAGCCGACGATCGCCACCTTCATGCAGAGTCGAGGCTAGTGCACAACTAGCGGGTCGCCCGCTGGACCAGCGCCGCGATCCGGTCCACCACCTCGTCCAGGCTGAGCCCGGTCGTGTCGATGGTGACGGCTCCGGGAGCCGGGGCCAGGGGTGAGTGCTCGCGCGTGCTGTCGCGCTGGTCGCGGATCAGCTGCTCGGCCAGGACGGTCGCCGCATCGGCGCCGATCTGACGTGCCCGCCGCTGTGCGCGCTCCTGCGGACTGGCGGTGAGAAACACCTTGACCTCGGCCTCCGGAGCCACGACGGTGCCGATGTCGCGCCCTTCGGCCACCCAGTCGCCGGCCGCGAGCAGCCGGCGCTGCTGGGCGACCATGGCCTCCCGGACCCGAGGCTGCGACGCTACCTCGGAGGCGGACTCGGTGATCTCGGGCGACCGGATCTCCTCTGTCACGTCTTGCCCGTCGAGTAGGACGCGATCACCGAGCTCGATGGTCAGCGTGCCGGCCAGATCAGCCGGGGCGACTCGGCGTTGTTTGGCCGCCAGGGCCACGCAGCGGTACATGGCTCCAGAGTCAAGGTAGGTGAAGCCCAGCGCACCGGCCACGGCCCGGGCCACAGTCGACTTGCCGGCCCCGGCGGGGCCGTCGATGGCCACGATCATGCCGCCAGGCTCGCGATGTCGCGGGCAAAGCCGGGGTAGGAGACCTCGGCCGCCTGCATGCCGTGCACCTCTACCCCCTGGTCTGAGGCCAGCCCAGCCACCGCCCCCAGCAGAGCCAGGCGGTGATCGCCGTGTGCGTCGATGCGCCCGCCCCGCAGCCCGCCGGTGCCACGGACCACGAAGCCGTCGGGCTGGGCCTCGATGTCGGCCCCCAGGCCCCGCAGGCCGCCGACGACGGTGCTGATCCGATCCGATTCCTTGACCCGCAGCTCCTGGGCTCCGCGCACGATCGTCTCCCCTTCGGCAAAGCAGCCCAGCAGAGCGACCAGGGGGAGCTCATCGATGGCCAGGGGCACCTCAGCGCCCTCGACCGTCGTGCCTTCGATCGGGCCAGCGCGCACGTCGAGGTCGCAGATCGGCTCGCCGGGCCCGAACTCGCCCTCCGGCTCCAACTCCGCGATCACGATCGCCCCCATGCGCTGAGCGATGCGCACGAACCCGGCCCGCGTCCAGTTGACTCCAACTCCGTCCAGGACCAGGCGCGAGCCTCGGGTGAGGACGCCGGCGGCGATCAGAAAGGCGGCGCTGGACATGTCACCGGGGACGGTGATGACATCGAGCTCGAGCTCATCCGCGTTGCCGACCTGGGTGCGGTAGCCGCCGGCCGGCCGGGGCTCACGAAGCACGGACGCGCCGGCATCAAGCAGCATCCGCTCGGTGTGATCGCGCGTGGGCACGGGCTCCTGGACCGTGGTGCCAGCTGTGGCCAGGCCGGCCAGCAGCAGGCACGACTTGACCTGTCCGCTGGCCATCGGGAGGGTGTAGTCGATTCCGCCCAGGGGACCGCCATGAACGGTGAACGGAGCGAACCGACCCTCGCGCGCCTCCACCCGCGCCCCCATCCGCCCCAGCGGCTCAGCGATCCGGTCGATCGGCCGGCCGCGGATCGAGTCATCGCCGTCAAGCGTGAAGCTGGCGTCC
>JALYZQ010000265.1 GCA_030948805.1 Actinomycetota bacterium
TCGCCGAGCCGGCGCCGTGCAGGACCAGGACTCCAGCCCGGGGCGGCCCCGCCTCCGGGCACCACAGCGTGTAGGCCAGCCCGTCCCGCACGCCGGTCTGCGCCGGCCGCACCGGGACGATCTTGCGGACGCCCGGCTTGGTCCCCGACAGCGGCGAGATCCGTGCTTTCAAGCCCCACACCATATCTTTGACTCCGATGATCACCGGCACGATCAGCGCGCTGGCCCACGTCCTGCCCCGGGACACGCGGGTTAACGACCGCGGCCACCTGGAGCTGGGAGGCTGTGACGCGCTGGAGCTGGCGCGGGAGTTCGGCACCCCGGCTTACATCGTGGTCGAGGATGACCTGCGTGCCCGGGCCCGCTCCTTTTTGGATGCCCTGGCCGCCTGCCACGATGACTTCGATCTTCTGTTCGCCTCCAAGGCCTTCCCGTGCAGCGCGGTCTACCGCACGCTGGCCTCGGAGGGGCTGGCCTGCGACGTGGCTTCGGGCGGGGAGCTGGCCCTCGCGCTGCGGGCCGGGTTCGATCCGGCGCGCACCTACATGCACGGCAACGCCAAGTCGGCCGCCGAGCTGCGCGAGGCCCTGGACGCCGGGGTCGGCCACGTGGTCCTGGACTCGGGGGACGAGCTAGAGCGCCTGGGGGCGATCGCCGCCGAGCTCGGACGTCGCCAGGAGGTGCTGATCCGCGTCAACCCCGATGTCTCAGGCGACACTCACACCAAGATCTCCACCGGGCAGGCCGACTCCAAGTTCGGCTTCTCTGCTGACGAGGCCCGGGGGGCGATTGAGCGCCTGCGTGGTCATCACAGCCTCGACCTGGTCGGGCTTCACTTCCACATCGGATCTCAGCTCTTTGAGCTGGAGCCCTTCGAGGCTGCCGTGCGGGCGATCGCCAGCCTGGGCGACTTCCCCGTCTACAACTTCGGCGGGGGCCTCGCAGCCGCCTACACGTCCGACCAGCATCCCCCATCGGCTCAGGAGTACGTGGCGGCCGTCGCCGGGACTCTGCAGCGGGAGATCGGCCCGGGCAAGCGTCTGCTGCTCGAGCCCGGTCGGGCGCTGGTGGCCAACTCGGCGGTCACGCTTTACACCGTCCAGACGGTCAAGCGCAACGTCTCGACCTGGGTGGCCGTGGACGGGGGCATGTCGGACAACTTGCGCCCGATGCTCTATGACTCGGCCTACGAGGCGCTGCTGGCCGACCGGCCGCTGGCCTTGGGCAGTGAGCGCTGCCAGCTGGCCGGCAAGCACTGTGAGTCCGGCGACGTGATCATCCGCGACGTGATGCTCGAGGACCCCCAGCCCGGGGACGTGGTTGTCACGCCGGCCACCGGCGCCTACGGGTACGCCCTGGCCAACAACTACAACGGGGTGCCGCGGCCACCGGTGGTCTTCTGCTCTCAGGGCAGCGCCCGGATCGTGGTCCGACGTGAGACCTACGCCGATCTCTACGACCGCGACGTCGAGCCGTGAGTCAGACATTTCGCGTCGGCGTCCTCGGCGCCGGGACCGTGGGCGGTGCGTTCATTGAGCTGTTGCCCCGCCACGCCCACCGCGTGGAGCGGATCACGGGCCTGCGTCCCGACCTGTCGGGGGTGCTGACCCGCAGCCGCGGGTCGTTTGCCGACATCCTCGAGGGCTCGGATCTGATCGTCGAGCTGATCGGGGGCATCGAGCCGGCGCGGGAATACCTGCTGGCGGCGATGCGGGCCGGAAAGCACGTGGTCACGGCCAACAAGCAGCTGCTCTCCCACCACGGCGAGGAGCTGTGGGACGAGGCCCGCCGGCAGGAAGTGCAGCTGCGCTTCGAGGGGGCGGTGGCCGGGGTGGTCCCGGTCATCCGCGTGCTCCAGGAATCCCTGGCCGGGGCGACCATCGACCGCGTGCACGGGATAGTCAACGGGACGACCAACTTCATCCTCACGGAGATGGCGCGGAGCGGGTGCGAGTTCGCCGTTGCGCTCGCGGAGGCCCAGCGGCTGGGCTACGCTGAGGCCGACCCCTCCGAGGATGTCGACGGGCGCGACGCGGCGGCCAAGATGGCCATCATCGCCCGGCTGGCTTTCCAGACCCCGGTCCACATCGACCAGGTGCCCTACGAGGGGATTGAGCAGATCCAGCCCGATGACCTGCAGTACGCGCGGGATCTGGGGTTGGGGCTGAAGTTGATCGGCACCGCCGAGCGGATCGGTTCGGGGCTGTCGGTGCGGGTGTACCCGGCCTTCCTGTACCCGGGCCATCCCCTGGCCTCCATCAACGGCCCCTTCAACGCCGTCACCGTTGAGTCTGAGGCGATCACGGAGATCACCATGTCCGGTCCGGGGGCGGGCGGTCCGCAGACCGCCAGCGCCGTGCTGGCCGACGTGATCAGCGCCATGATCCCGCCCGCGTCCACGCCGCCGGCCAGTGAGCGCCTGGAGCTCGTGGCCGACGTTTCCTCCTCGTTCTACCTGCATCTGGAAGTCGCCGACGAGCCCGGCGTCCTGGCCCAGGTGGCCCAGGTCCTCGCGCTGCAGGGCGTGTCGGTCAAGTCGGTGGTGCAGAAGGGGCTGCGCGACCAGGCGCGGCTGGTCATGGTGGTGCACCCGGTGCTCGAGTCGCGCTTTGCCGCGGCCATGGAGCTGATCGGAGGCCTCGAGATCATGCGCGCGCCGCCGCGGGCGATCCGCGTGCTGGAGGAGGAGTTCGGCTGATCGGGGGGTGAATCCGCCTCGCCCCCACGCTCAAACGGGGTGATGCAATCTGGCGACGGAAAACGACGCTTAGATACATCACGCCTAATCAAGCTGGCGGAAAAGCAACACGGCGTCGTAGCGGGGTGGCAGCTGGCGGCGATCGGCGTGGGCGCAAGGTCGGTTCAGCGTCGGGCGGAGGCGGGTCACCTACGCCGCGTCCACCGTGGCATCTACGCCCTCGGTCCCGCTCGGTTGCCCCGCCGCGGGCGTTGGCTGGCCGCCGTCCTGGCCTGCGGGCCCGAGGCCGTGCTCAGCCACGCCGCCGCCGCGGCGCTCTGGGAGCTGGGCTCACCTCCCTCCGGGCCTGTCGATGTAACGGCACCGGCGGCGCGCAGGCACCAGGGGGTGCGCTGCCACGTCTCCCGCGGGCTGACGCCCGCCGACCGGACCACGATCGACGGGATCCCCGTGACGTCTGTCGAACGCACTCCCCTGGACCTGGCGTCCACTCTTAGCCTCCAGCGCCTGCGCAGCACCCTGGAGGCGGCCCAACGTCGGGACCTCCTCTATCCCGCGCGTATCGAGGCCCTCCTGGCCCGCACCCACGGTCACCGCGGGGCCGCAAAGCTGCGACGCGCCATGGCTCTCCTCCACGAGCAGGCCCCCTGGACCCAATCCGAACTCGAGCGCCGCTTCCTGGAGTTGATCCGCGCCGCCGGCCTCCCTGAGCCGCAGTGCAACGTCCTCGTCGAAGGCTACGTGGTCGACTTCTACTGGCCCCAGTACAGACTGGTGGTCGAGGTCGACGGCTACGCCTTCCACAAGCAGAGGCGCTCCTTCGAGTCAGACCGTCAGAAGGACATCGCCCTGCAGCTGGCCGGTATCCGGGTCGCCCGCGTGACCCATGAGCGCATCGTCACCCAGCCCACCCGGCTGATCACCGAGCTGCGCGGGCTAATAGCATCCGCCCTCATCTCATGAGAGCGATGCAGATCACCGAGCTGACCGGCCCGTCGTCGGCGCTCACACCGGCCGACGTTCCCGAGCCCGAGGCCTCGCACATGCTTACCCCGGGCAGCGGCGTGGTCGTCGACGTCCACTGCGCAGGGGTCTCCTTCCCCGAGGTGCTCCAGACCCGCGGTCTCTATCAGGTCAAGCCGCCGCTGCCCTTCGTCCCCGGCAGCGAGGTGGGGGGCGTGGTCAAGCATGCCTCCCCAGACGCCAACGTCCAGCCCGGCGACCGCGTGGCCGCGTTCTGCATGCTGGGCGCCTTCGCCGAGGTAGCGGTGGCGCCGACGCACTTCACCTTCAAGCTGCCTGACGCCCTGAGCTTTGAGCAGGGGGCCGCACTGGTGCTCAACTACCACACCGCCTACTTCTCGCTCAAGCTGCGGGGGCGTCTGGAGGCGGGGGAGAGGGTGCTGGTGCAGGGCGCCGCGGGCGGGGTGGGCACGGCGGCGTTGCAGGTGGCCAAGGGACTGGGGGCCAGCACGGTCGCCGTCGTATCCACCGACGAGAAGGCCGAGGTCGCCCGGCGCGCCGGCGCCGACCAGGTAGTGCGCTCCGACGGGGACTGGAAGGACGAGGTGCTGGCCGAAGGCGGCGTCGACGTGGTCATCGACCCGGTGGGCGGGGACCGCTTCACCGACAGCCTGCGCTCCCTGCGCGAGGGGGGCCGGGTCGTCGTGGTGGGCTTCACCGCCGGCGCGATCCCCGAGGTCAAGGTCAACCGCCTGCTGCTCAACAACACCGAGGTGATCGGGGCCGGCTGGGGCGCGTACGTGATGGCCAAGCCCCAGGTCGTAACCGAGGTGGGCAGTGCCATCGACGACCTGATCCAGGGCGGGGCGGTGAACCCCGTGATCGGGGCCCGCTACCCGCTCGAGCGGGCGGCCGAGGCGCTGGCGCTGCTGGATGAGCGTGGCGCGACCGGCAAGGTAGTGCTGGACGTAGCCTGAGCGGAGTCGGCGGCCTGAGCGGCCACCGGTCCCCGGCTACGCGGTCCCCCGCTACGTGGTCCCCCGCCCACCCGGAACCGCGATCGGGCCGTCCGGGCCGACCTGCGGGGTGGGCTCACCGCGCTCGATCCGCTGGCGCTCGGTGCTGGCCACCATGTCGAACGGGCGGGTGTTGTAGCCCTGGGCCAGCACGGAAGGGGTGAGGCGCCGCGCGGCTGCGACCAGGGTGACGGTGCGGCCCCAGGCCGCCGCTTGCGCCGGCGTGTAGCGCAGGCCGTAGAGCTCACGCACCCGCGCGGGCAGGCTGCCCAGCATGAGCAGGTCGTGTACGCGCTTGCCGGGCTGATGCGTGCGGGGCATGGGGATCTCAAACGCCGTGGCGTAGCCGAGGTAGCGCGCCTCGTCGGTCAAGAACAGCTCCTCGCTGTTCATCTGCGCCTGCCAGTAAGCGCGGAACTCCGGGTAGGTCGCGGGCGCCGCGGAGCGGGGCATGCCAAAGAGCTCGGCAAACCGGATGTAGTCCTGCCACAGCGCCTCGCGCTCGGAGGGCGACAGAGGCCGCACGAAGAGCTCGAAGAACCGCTGGGCCGAGTCGGCGATGACGGCCACGGTCCACAGCATGAGTCGGGGATCGAAAGCCGAGTAGGGGGTACCGGCAGGGGTGATCCCGGCGTCGGCCGACAGCTCCCCGACGACCCGCTCGTGCAGCTTCTCGACATAGCCCAGGACCTTGTCGGCCTCCGCCCGGCTCCCGAAGTAGATCGTCTCAAAGGCAAGTCCGGTGTGGACCAGCCGCTTGAACGGGGTCAGCTTGGCGTAGGAATGCTCGCTGGTCCCCACGTAGTTCAGCGGCATCACGGCCCCAATGCAGAGGGCCCGCTGGCCGTAGAACAGACCGACCAGGCGCTCCTCATGCACGCGACGCAACATCGAGCGGTCGCGAGGGAAATAGCCGTCCTGCGCAGATGGAGCCATCGCCAAGTAGCACTCTGACATGCTCAGCCGCGCAATGCTTGGATTGATCGAGCGCTACCGCGAGCGCCTGCCGTTTGCCCAGGAGGACCCGGTGGTCTCGCTGGGCGAGGGCTCCACCCCGCTCGTTCTCGCCGCGGCGCTCTCGGAGCGAGCGGGTGTGGAGGTGTGGTGCAAGCTGGAGGGGCTTAATCCCACCGGATCGTTCAAGGATCGGGGAATGACCTGCGCGGTCTCAGCGGCCGTCCGGGAGGGGGCGCGGGCGATCGTCTGTGCCTCGACCGGAAACACGGCAGCCTCGGCGGCCGCCTACGCCGCCCGGGCCGGGTTGCGCTGTGCGGTGATCGTGCCCGAGGGCAAGATCGCCACCGGCAAGCTGGCCCAGGCGCTGATGCACGGGGCCCAGGTGATCGCCGTGCGAGCCAACTTCGACGTCGCCCTGCAGCTGGTGCGTGCGCTGTGCGCCGCGCACCCGATCGCGCTGGTCAACTCGGTCAACGAGTTCCGCATCGAGGGCCAGAAGACGGCCGCCCTGGAGGTCGCCGAGGCGCTGGACTCCGAGCTGGACGCGCTCTGCATCCCGGTTGGCAACGCGGGCAACATCACGGCGTACTGGCGCGGTTTCGCGGAGGCCGGCCTGCGCCCACGCATGCTCGGCTTTCAGGCCGCAGGCGCGGCGCCCCTGGTGCTCGGCGCGCCGGTGGAGCAGCCCGAGACGGTGGCCAGCGCGATCCGGATCGGCAACCCGGCGCGTTGGGAGGACGCGATGAATGCGATGACGGCCTCGGGAGGCGCGGTGCGCGCGGTCAGCGATGAGCAGATCCTGTCCGCCTACCGTCTGCTGGCCAGCACCGAGGGCATCTTCTGCGAGCCGGCCTCGGCGGCCAGCGTGGCCGGTCTCCTGGTGCACGGCGCCGGCGAGGCGCGGCGCGTGGCCTGCGTGCTCACCGGCCATGGGCTCAAGGATCCCCAGACCGCCCTGGCCCAGGCCGGGGCCGTGGTCTCCTGCGATCCGCAGCTGGCGGCGATCGAAAGAGCGGTGCTGGAGTGACCCTGGCCCGCCGGCGGCTGGTCAAGGTCCCGGCCTCCTCGGCCAACCTGGGTCCGGGCTTCGACGTCCTGGCGGTCGCGCTGGCCCTGCATCTCGAGCTCGAGGTCGTGGAGACGGGCAGCTTCTCGGTCCGGACCGAGCTCGACGTACCCCGGGATCGCCAGAACCTGGTGGTGCGGGGGTTCGAGGCCCTGCATCCGGCCGATGACTTCGAGTTCCGGATCAGCTCACAGATCCCGCTCAGTGGCGGACTTGGCTCAAGCGCCGCGGCCAGCCTGGCCGGCCTGCTGGCCGCCGACCACCTGTTCGAGCTCGACGCCGACCTCCGCGGCGTGGCCACCGAGCTGGAGGGGCACGCCGACAACGTCACGGCCGCCCTGGACGGCGGGCTGGTCATATGTGGGGGACCGGTCAACCACCGCTTCGAGGCGCCGATGGGGCTGGAAGGCGTGCTGGTCGTGCCCGAGGAGGGGGTGGCCACCGCCGATGCCCGCGCGGCGCTACCCGAGACCGTCCCGCTGGCCGACGCCGCCTTCAACGTCGCCTGTGCATCGCTGCTCTGCGTCGGGCTGGCCGATGGAAACTGGGATCTGATCAGCGCCGGCCTGCACGACCGACTGCACCAGCCCTATCGGGCCCAGCTGTACCCGCGCTCCGCCCAGCTCCTGGAGCGAGCCACCTCACTGGGCGCGTTGGGCGCGACCATCTCAGGCGCCGGCCCCGCGGTCCTGTTCTGGTCTCACTACGAGCACACCGGAGGCTTGGTCGAAGGGCTCAGCCGGCAAGTCCAGGACTGGGCGCAGGTGCTCCGGGTGCCCTTCGAGACCCAGGGGGCCGATGTACGCGAGCTCTGAGCGCCGCGGTTTAGGAAGCCTGAGCCTGGGCGGACTCAGCGCCCTCCCGTAGCCCGGCCAGGCGCTTGCGCGCCGCCGTCAGGCCCAGGCGGCGCAGCAACTCGTCGGCCACCGTCACATAGTCGGCGCCGAGGTCGGGCCGGTAGTCGAGAATCGACAGGGCCCGCTCGGCTGACTCCGCGTAGGCGATCGAGGCCCGGATCGTGGTCTGGATCAGCTTGTCGCCGAAGTGCTCGCGCAGGGAGTCAAAGGCCTCGCGGGAATGCCGAGTGCGCATGTCGGCGATGTTGAGCACGACTCCGAGCCACTCCAGATCCGGGTTGAGGCTGTCGCGGGCCAGGTCGATGACCTCGAGTGCCTGCTCGACACCCTGGAGCGCGAAGTACTGAGCCTCCGCCGAAAGCAGGGCATAGTCCGAGGCCACGAGCGCGTTGACGGTTAGCAGGCCCAGCGCGGGCGGGCAGTCGATCATGACGAGGTCATAGTCGCCCGAGACGTCGCGCAGGGCCTTCTTGAGGGTCAGCTCACGACCCATCTTGCCGCCCAGGGCGAGCTCGGCTTCGGCCAGGCCGAGGTTGGCCGGCACGATGCCGCCGTGTATGGCCTCGGCGGCCTTGGCCCGTCCGGCCAGCACGTCGCCGATGGTCGGGGAGGCGTCAGGATCAACGTCCAGATAGTCGGACAGGTTGCCCTGAGGGTCTAGGTCGACGGCCAGGACCGACAGGCCACAGCGGCGAAAAACGTCGGTCAGCGTCCGGACGGTCGTCGTCTTGCCGGTGCCGCCCTTCTGGGACAGGACTGCGATCGTGGAAGGCATCGGCGCCTGACTATAAGCGAGGCGTCGCAGGGGCGAGATGTGGCCGGGCTGGGCGCCGGCGGTCGGCTCCGATCAGCTGCCGGACCGGTCCGCTTCCGAAGGCTCGGAGTGATCGAAACGCATCCCCGACACGGCCGGGATATCGATGAAGTGCAGATGATGGCGGCCGATCACGACCTCGTCGCCGTCGGCCAAAGTGCTCCATTCCACCCGCTCGCCGTTGACGAACACCCCGTTGAGGCTGCGGTCGTCGAGCACGCGCAGGCCATCGGGCTGGCGCACGATCAGGGCGTGGCGGCGGGACACGGTGGGATCGTCGAAGCGGATGTCGGCGGCCAGGCTGCGACCGATGCGCGTCCACTCACGCTCCAGGGCGAAGGCGATCACATCCTCCTCTGCTTGGTAGGTGATGTATTGGCCGGGCTCTGAGAGCTCACCGCGCAGCTCGCCCAGCCAGCCGCGATCCTCGGCGTCGGGCGCCAGCTCGACCACGGCCTGCTGAGATGTGGTGAACAGCGATGCGCGAACGAACTCGGTGCCCCCGCAATTCGGGCAGGAGGGAAGCTCATCGGCGGCATCGAGCGACACAGAAAAGTCACATTCCGTACACCGGAAGGTCCCTGTACCCGCGACGTTGCCCGACATCCACGCTTTCACCGGCGACTCCTGGATAGAGGTTGTCGTGCCCCCGCTGCGGGTCCGTCCGGAGGAGCACGATCGACCAGCGGTCTCTGGCCAGATCATATTCTCCACGTCAACGCTAAACCAAACTTAACCGATCAAACGTCCATGACCCATGTGGCGCAGGAACCGTCGTGAAGGAGCCGAACCTAACGGTTCATGGCGCCCTCTCTGCGCGACATGCTCGATCTGGAGCTGGCCCTTCTGCGCCGCGGATTGGATGAGCGCCTGGCCGGGTCCGAGCGGTGCACCTGCTGTCACCGCACGCCTCTGGTCGGCGAGCGGGTCTACGTCTACGGCTCCGGGACCATCGCCTGCGAGCTGTGCCGCGCCGGTCAGCCCGACCGGCCGCTGCGCGCCCGTACGGTCCACGGTCCGGAGTTCGGGCACACGATGCGGATAACCGACCACAGGGCGGCTGCATAAACTCCGGCCGGTGGACCCGTTCACCGTCTCGACGACGATCGCCAAGCCTCGGGAGCAGGTCTTCGAGTACCTGGCCGACATCGCCAACCACGCTGAGTTCACCGACCACTACCTGGTCGACTGGCATCTGACCCGGGTTGAGACCTATGGCACCGGCGCGGGGGCTCGCTTTCGCATCAAGGCGCCGCTGAACCGCTTCTCCTGGGCCGACGTGACCTTCGCCGAGCTCGACGCTCCGTACCGGATCGTGGAGCGGGGCCGCGGCGGCAAGTTCAACCGCATTCGCATGGTCGGGACCTACACGCTCTCGCCGGGCCCCAGCGACACGACCAAGGTTCAGTACACGCTGGAGACGGTCCCTTCGCAGTTGTCAGACCGGATCATGGAGGTGTTCGGCGGTCGCTCGTGGAGTCGCCGCCAGGCCGCCAAGGCGATGCGCAGGCTCCGGTCCATCCTCGAGGAGGGCCGCGGCCGGGGAACGCGCACCTCGGTCTCGGCACGGTCATGAATAGACTTCCGGCCGCCGTGAGAACCCGTCGTCTCTGGACCGTCGCGTGCGCGCTGACCCTGGCCCTCGGGGTGGGGGCCTGCGGACACAAGGAGTCCCATCCCTCGGTCGCCGACTCCAACAACAACGGCGGCTACGTGGACGCCGGACCGGTCAGCTATCAGCTCGAGATCTCCCGCGTACTGAACCCCTACGCGACCGAGGACTCGCAGTACATCAAGGGCCTGCCGGCTGGGACCAGTGGTCCGACCGCCGATGAGCAGTGGTACGGAGTCTTCCTGTGGGCCAAGAACCAGACCCAGAAGCCCCAGTCCACGGCCGACAACTTCTTCATCATCGATACCCAGGGCCACCGCTACTACCCGGTCAAGCTCAATCCCGATGTCAACCCCTATGCCTGGAGCTCACAGCGGCTGGCGCCGCTGGAGATCCAGCCCGGCCCCGACACCACGGCCAGCCAGGGCCCGACCCAGGGCCAGGTGCTGCTGTTCAAGATCGGCAACTCGGCCTACGCCAACCGCCCCCTGACGCTGGTCATCCTCGGCTCCAGCGGCCAGCGGGAGGCGTCGATCTCCCTCGACCTCTGAGTCCGATTGGCCCGCGCGCGGCCGCCAGCCCTGGCCCCCGGGCTCCTGACCCTCGCGCTGGCCGTCCTAGCTCTGGCGCTGGCCGTCCTGGCTCTGGCCCCGGCGGGGGCCCGGGCCGCCTGGAGTCGGCCCTTTTACCTCGTCGCCCCCGGTTCCCTGGACTACACGCCCAGCCAGCTGGCCTTGTCGAGCTCGGGAGCCGCGGCCGCCGGCCTGGCCATCGGGGATGTCGACGTTCCCGGCAGCGGCCAAGCCTACGTCGTGACACGCGCCCCGAGCGGGAGCGCCGGAGCTCCCCAGGCGCTGGCCGGCGCCCGCCAGGTGCTGGCTCTGACCTACTCGGGCTCGACCCTCGACGTGCTCACCGGCGCCAGTCCCACCGGTCTGGATTGCTGTAGCAGCGCCGCCGCGGTGAGAATCACCGCGCGGGGACAGCAGCGCCCGGCCCAGACGGTGGTCGGAGGCCTGGCCGGCCCAGCACTGGGAGCCCTGGTCGCGTTGGGCGGCGGCCACACGCTGGCCGCGGTGGCCACCGAGCGGGGCGTGTGGACCAGCCAGGGAGGACCGTCCGGGCATTTCGGCCGTCAGCACCGCCTGACCGGCCGGGCGCAGGCGGCCGAGGCGCTGTCGGCGACGTGGCTCGGAGGACGCGACTCCCTGGTGGCCTGGACGGCCGCCACCGGGCCGGCCGGGTTTGCCGACCCGCGCGCGATCTTCTACTCTGAAGGCACACGCCGCTCGGGCCCTCGTCGAGCCCACACGCTGTTGCGCATCCGCGCCGGCCATCGCCTGGACGAGCTGGTCGTGGGACGGCGCCGCAGGCAGGCCACGGCGACCTGGACCGAGTCCTGGTTTGACCCTCGCGGCAACTTCCACTCTCTGATCCGCACGGCCGACTTTGCCTCCCATCCCCGAGTTCACGCCTTGTCATCGCCACGCGCCCAGGCCAGCGGACTGGCCATGGCGGCCGATGCGGCGGGCGGTCAGACGGTCGCCTTCAAGGTCTGCCGCCCAAATGGATCCTGCACGCTGCACGTGGTCACGCGCGCTCGCAAGGGCGCTTTCGCTCATGGCAGAGCCCTGGGGGCGATCGATGCGTTCCAGAACCCGGCCGTGACGGTGGGACCCCGCGGCCAGGTCCTGGTCGGTTGGGTGCGTTTTGGACGTCCCGTGGTCATGGCTGGGACGGTCGGCGCCGCGCGCTGGCGCGCGCCCCATGTGCTCTCCAGCACCCGCTACGCCTATGACCTGACGCTGGCCTTCGGACGGCGCGGAGCGCTGGCCGCCTGGACCCAGGGCACGCTCAATCCCAGCTTGGTCGGCGCCGCCTATCGGTGATCCGGTGAGCCCGGCGTCAGGCGTGGTGAAGCCCCGCGGCCAGCACGTCGCGGACAGGCGGGGCGGCTGTGGTGCCCCCGAAGCCGGCGTTCGGAAACAACGCACCCACCACGAGGCGCGGACGGCCCACCGGGGCGTAGCCCACGAACCAGGCGTCGGTGTTCTGTCCCGAGCTCGCCTTGGAGCTGGTGGCCGGCACGCTGTTGCGAAGCTCGGCCGTGCCGGTCTTGCCGGCCACGGTCACGCCGGGAATCTGGGCTGAGGTGCCGGTCCCGATCTGCACCACCGCGATCATCATCCGCTGTACCTCTCGGGCCACGTGATGGCTGGTCACGTGGACGAAGTGGGGCCGCTGGTGGGCGAGCAGGGTGGGAATCGGCCGCCGGCCGCCCATGGCGATCGTGGCCGCCACATCGGCCATCTGAAGCGGGGTGCTCTGCACCAGGCCCTGCCCGATTGCCGACGAGCCGATGGCCAGGGCGCTGCCGATCGTGGCTGCGCTGGGAATCGTGCTCTCCGCGGCGCCCGGAATGCTTGACGGCTGGTTGAAGCCGAAGCGCTCGGCGGTAGCCACCAGCCGACCCGCGCCCAGCTTGACCCCGAGGGGCGCGAAGACCGAGTTGCACGACTTGGCGAAGGAAATGAGCAGCGTGCCGCCGCACGCCTCGCCGTTGGCGTTCTGGAGCGAGAAGCCGTCTATCGTGGCTGCGGTCTGGACCGGGTAGGTGGTCGAGAGCTTGGTGATGCCCGCCTGCAGCGCCCCGGTGGCGGTGATGATCTTCATCGTCGAGCCCGGCGGCTGAAGGGCGGAGAAGGCGATGCCGGCCAGGGCCAGGATCCCGCCGGTTCGCGGGTTCATCACCGCCATGCCGGCGTAGGTGCCCCCCAGCGCCCCGATCGCCGCGCGCTCCAGACCGGGGGAGATTGTCGTCTTGACTGGTGGGGACTGGACCGGCGCGGCCGTGGCCAAGAGCCGGCGGCCGGCCAGCAGCCGCCCGCCCGGACTCCCGGCCAGCCGGGCCTGGAAGATCCGCTCCAGCCCGTCGAGGCCCACCTGGGCGCTGGCCGGGTAGCCGCGGCCGGCGTACCGCGCCGCCTCAGCGGCCGGGATCGCACCGACCGTGCCGACGATCTCGCCCGCTACGTCGGGAATCGGCGAGGACCGCAGGGGCCCTTGGGCCAGCGGCATACCGTCGCTGGCCAGTAGCGTCCCACGCGGAGGCAAGGTCACGGTGCGATGC
>JALYZQ010000027.1 GCA_030948805.1 Actinomycetota bacterium
CGCCCGGTACATCCTGGGCCCGAGGCGGCTCATGGCTGTACTTGACGTACGGTTGCGGTCCTACGGTGGCGTCGCGGTTGGTCAGGTTGGCCTCGATCGTGATCTGGGCGCGGACCTGCTGGCCGGCGGTGATGACCAGCGGTGACTTGTTGGCCTGGGCGTTGAAGATCCCGCCCACCGCGTTGCCGACCCCGGGAGCGGTGTGCAGGTTGACGTGGGTGGGGCGTCCGGTGGCCTGGGCGTAGCCGTCGGCCATCCCGACCACGGCCAGCTCCTGCAACCCGAGCACATAGGTGAAGTCGTCGGGGAAGTCGGCCAGCATCGGCAACTCGGTCGAGCCCGGGTTGCCGAAGATCGTCGTCATCCCGTGGGCCCGCAACAGATCGAACGTCGCTTCACGAACTGTGGGCACAGCCTGCCTCCTCCGTGGTCGGTGGCCAGACCCTATAGACGTGGCGCCGACCTGGTCACCGCGGCGTGCCCGAGCTGCGGGCGGCCACGGCCTGGACCACGGCGTGAAGCTGGTCGGAGTCGAGCTCCCGGGGCGGCCCGAGGATCGACGAGCGCCAGTACACCGTGCAGATCCACTCCAGCAGGCGCGCGGTCCCCACGGCAGACCCCAGGTCGGGGCCCACGGTCAGCGCGCCGTGGTTGGACATCAGAACCGCGACGCGGTCTGCGAGCGCGTCCAGCGTGCATTGCGCCAGCTCTTGGCTGCCGAAGGTGGCGTAGGGCGCCACCCGAACGGATCCGCCCAGCGCGGCCATCTGGTAGTGGACGACCGGCAGCTCCTCGAGCACGCAGGCCACCGCAGTGGCCACTGGCGGGTGGGCGTGGACCACCGCGCCGACTCCGTAGCGCTGGTAGGCCCCGAGATGCAGCGCCACCTCCGACGAGGCCACGCCGTGTCCCTCGATGAGGTTGGCTTCGAGGTCGATCACCACCACCTCCTCGGGCTCCAGCTGCTCGAGCACCGCACCGGCGGGCGTGATGGCGACCAGCTCAGCGGCTCGCTCAGAAACGTTGCCGGCGGCTCCGAGCACGAGGCCTTCACGGGCCAGCCGCCGTGCCGCCGCGGCAACGCGCTGCTTCTCAGGCTCGAGGATCTGCCCACCCCACGGTTCGAGCCTACTTGGGCAGCCGAGCTCGGCGCACGCGCGGGAAATAGCCCGAGAGGATTCCGTGCCCCCACCCGAAGGCGGGCTGCACACGGCAGGGGACGTTGGCCTGACCGAACGGGACCTGGGAAGCGTTGTGAGCGTTGCCGCAGTCGGAGCTGAGCAAGCCTCCGCGGGCCACGTTGGCCAGCTCCCCGGGGGAGAAGTAGGCGTTGTGGCGGCTACTGGGTTCGCGAACCGACTGGCCGAAGGGCGACTCACTGCCGACCATTGAGATCGCGCGTATGTAGCTGGCCCGCCCGCTGGCCGTGTTGGCGCGGCTGGTGGCCTCCAGCACGGCGGCTAGGTTGGCCATCGTGGTCACGAGCTCCTGGCGGTACTCGGCGACGAAGGAGATGATCGGCGCCAGCTCACGGGCGGCGGGCAACAGCGCGTCGACCGCGGGCTTGAACGCGGACGCGAAGCGCGAGACCGCAGGCAGGGCCCGATCGGCGTCAGCGATCAGGCCCGGGGCGGCGTGAAGTACCGTCACCGCGGGGACTGAGAGCGCAATCAGGTCGCGCAGGGCCGGCCGGAGCAGCGGCGCCACCGGGGCCAGCGCGGTCAACGAAGGCCGGGCGTAGCCGAGCGTCGTGCCCAGGCTGGCCAGCGTCGTGCGCAGACGCCCGAGGAACGGCGGAAGAGCGTCGATGGCTGCCGCCAGGGCCCGGTTGCGCGCGGCCGTGGCGCCGAAGACCTGGTTGCCGGCCGTGATCAGCGTGCGCAGTGCGGCCGAGCGCTGCGACAGCGTGCCCAGAACGGTGGCGCCGTTGGCGATGACTCCCTTCAGGCTGGGCTGCTGCTGGCTGAGCACGCCGACCATGGCCGTGAGCTCGGTCACGGTCGGATTCAGGTTTCCGATTGCGTTGGAGAGCGTCTGACCGCGGCCGGCGAGGGCTGTCGCCGAGCCGGTCAAGAAGGACTCGAAGGCTTGTTGCGTCGGTTTGTCAAACGCGCCCAGAACCTCATCGAGCGACTGTGCGCGCTGCACGTGTGAGCTGGGTATCACCGCCCCGTCGGCCAGCCCCCGTCCACCGCGCCGAGCGGCCGAAAGCTCGACAAAGCCTTCTCCCAGGAGCGTCTTCTCGCGCAGGATCGCCCGCGTCGACGCCGCCAGGGGCACGTACTGCGGGTCGATGTCCATCGAGATCACGGAATTGACGCCGTGGTTGGAGATCGACGTCACCTTGCCTACCGTGACCCCGGAGATGCGCACGTCAGCGCCCGGCACGAGCATGCCCGACTCAGAGAACACGGCCGAGACGCGGTACCCCTGCGGGGCGAACGGGACCGTGCCGCCGAACTGAGTCCAGACGAAGGCGATCAACCCGACGCAGGACAGCGCGAAGGCCACGGCGGCGATCACCGCCGAGCGGCGTGGGGCCTGGGTCACCATGGCGTCAGCATCCGAAGTTGGTCCCCAGCGCGCTCTCGAGCATCGGGGCGGCGCTGGTCGAGCGCAACGACGAGCAGGACGAGGAGAGCAGCGCCCGCCACACGGGGCCGTTGGCGTCGGAGTTGGAGATGAACGAGTCGGCGTTGTGGGCAAACCACGCCAGCCAGTAGAGGAAGCCCGGGTTCTTCGCGCCCGCGTTGTAGGCCAGCTCGTTGGTCGTGTAGGCCAGGACCTTGAACACGCCGGTGAGTGCCGGTACCTCGACTCTGAGGTCCTGGGTCAAGGGCGGCAACTGCCGGGCGAGGGGAAGCACGGCCTTGACGAACGGGGGGATCTGGCCCAGCGGGAGCAGACCCGCGCTGCGGATCAGGGTTCGGCTCTGCGCGAGCGTGGTCGGCAGATGTCGGGCTGTGGGTAGCAGCGCCGTGGCCGTGGGACCGAGGGCGTTGGCCAGTCCGGTCACGTCGCTGAGCGTGCGGCGCGCCGTCTGGAGCGTTCCCGGCAGCTGCACGACCGAGTCGCGCAGGGCACCGTTCTGCCCCGCCAGAGCCGACACGGTCTTGTCAGAGGCCCGGACCACGGTGGTCAGCTGGGCGTCCTTGACGCTGGTGGCCCGGCTCAGCGTGCCCAGGTTGTGCACGATGGCGGCCAGGGCGTGGCGCCGGCCGGCGAGCAGGTCTCCGATCGCACGCACCTGCCCGGTGGTGGGTCCCAGGTTGCGCATCAGCGCCCGGATGTCGGCGCCCCGGCCCTGAGTCCCCTGACCCAGCTCGGTGATCAGGCTGGCCAGCCACTGTCGCGTGTCCCCGTCCAGTGCGGCCAGCAGCTCACTGGAGTCGATCGGCGAAGTGGTCTGGGCGACGGAGATGATCGAGCCCGGCGCCAGCGCGCCGGCCGAGCGCGAGCCGGGTTGGATGTCGACCTGCATGTCCTTGAGCGGCGTGTTGGGCACCAGCTCGGCTGTGGCGTCGCGGTACAGGTGCGGCAGCTTGGCTGGATCGATGTCCATGGAGACGATTCCGCGGCCGTCCTGGAGCGAGGTGCCGGCTATCTCGCCCACATGCACGCCGGCCACGAGCACCGGCTCGCCCAGGCCGGGGACCACCGCTGCGGCGGTGGGAAACGCCGCCTTGACCGAGTAGTAGCTCTGAAACGGGTTGGGCAGTCGCTGCTGAAGCAGGATGTAGAAGCCCGAAGCGGTGCCCACGATCATGAGCGCGAGCAGGACAGCGACGGATCGCCCATAGCGCCGGATCTGCGTGCCTGCGCGGCCGCCGCTCACCGGCCCCTCCCTCGGCCGCGCCGGCTCGCGGCCACGACCTGGGCTCGGGTCAGCCGCGGGGCCCACGGCGAACGGGTTGTGTGCATGGCCACGGCTGCGGTGCGGGCGGTGAGGCTGGGCACGGCCTGGGTGGCGCACGGGACCTCGGGACGGAAGTCGGCGCTCGTCATGTCTCCCACCCACGCCGGCCGCGCGCCCAGTAGCGAGCCGCCGCCCGGCGGTGCGGTCGACACCAGTCCGCCCAGCAGGCCGCCCAGCAGACCGCCCGAGCCGCCGCCGCTCAGCGTGTTGTTGCCGGCGGCGGCCAGCACCCGGGTATAGGGACCGTTGGCGTCGAAGTTTGCGCTGGCTCCCCCGACCCCGGGCAGGAAGTGCACAAAGTCCTGCCACACCGGTCGCCCGGAGGACAGTGAGCCGTCGGGGATCGTCTGCTTGAGCAGCGGCGTGACGTGCGTGCGCAGGCAGTCCGACACCTGCTTGGTGATCGGGAAGGCCCGGCCGAGCTGGGTCAGAACGGTCGGCAGGGTACGGAATGTCGTGCGTAGGGCCAGCAGGAGGTGGCCCCGCTGCACCGGCGCCAGCACGGAGCTCAACTGGGCCACGGCGGCGCTCAGCCCCGTGACCAAGGGCGGCGCGACGCGCAGAGACGGATCCAGCACGCGAGCCAGTGCGTCGACTCCGGGCAAGCTGCGGTCCACGGCGCCCAAAGCCGGCGGAGCCACGGTCAGCGTCCGATCAAGGCCCGAGATCGACCGACCCAGAGCACCGTCACTGGCCACCAGCGCCCGCGCGCTGACATTGAGGCTGGTGACCAGGCGGGCCAGCTGGGGCGAGCTCGCGCCGAGCGTGCCGGTGACCTGCGAGGCGGAGCTCAGCAGCCGCTCCACGTCCCCAGGATGGGTGCCACGCAGGGCGCGTGAGACGACCGCGGTATCGGCCAGGGCAGGCTTGAGTGCAGGTGCCGTGCTGCGCAGCCCGGCGGCGCCGCTGGACGACAACGGCTGACCCGAGGACCGGCCGAAGCCGTGCGCCAGCGCCGCGACCAGGGTCTTCAGATTGGCCCTGGCGGCCACGTCGAAGGTCGAGAGGACCTCAAAGAACTGCACCGGGCTGGTGGTCTGCGACTGCGGTATCGACCCGCCGTCGGCGAGGATGGGAGCCCGGGGGGTTCCGGGGTCCAGGGCCAGGTAATAGCTGCCCTCCAGGAATAGGCGATCGCGAATGGCCAGCGTGGCGTTGCGATGAATAGGTAGACCCTCGGGATCGAGTGTGAACGTGATCCGTGTGGACTGGCCGGCCGGCGCCACCCCGGACACGGCACCCACGTCGATGCCGGCGATGCGCACCGGATCCCCCGCTCGCACGTTGACGCTGTTGGCCACGGTTGCGCTGACTGTGAAGCTGTGGCCGAAGGGAAGCGCCTGATTGAAGGCATAGAAGGTGACCGCCACCAGTGCGCCGAGCATCAGCGCGGTGATGGCCAGGGGATGCACCCGCGGCGACCGGCGGCGGGAGTGGCGCCGGGACCGAGGGCGAACGCCCGGGCGGCTCATGGCACCAGCCCCGCCCGCCTACCCCGGGCCAGCACTCCGGGGGGCGGCGCCGTGTTGTCGACCCGATTGGAGGTGGTCGGCGGATTGCCGATCAGCCGACCGGGGACATAGCCCTCGTTGCCGGCTTGGCATTGCCGGGCGTTCTCAATCGGGTAGTAGTTCAGATGCAGGTCCGAGGCCGGGGCGGCGGAGGCAAAGGTCTGACTGTTTTCGAAAATGGGCTGGAAGCGCAGCCAGGATCCACTGCTGTCGCCTTCACTGAGTGCGGACCCGAAGTTGTGCACCCAAAGCCCGGCGGCGTTGCAGTGAAACTGAGCCGCGGAGACGGTCTGCAGAGTGGCGCCGAGTCCGATGAAGGCCGAGGCGCCGAATGTGCCCAGGTCACTTGAGCCGATCACCGTGAATGTCTGGCGCGAGGCCGGGTCACGGGCCAGCGCATAAATTGCGCCCGACGCGCCGCTCAGGGCCCTGGCCAGCTTGGGAATGCGAACGAACACCGGGGTGGCCGAGGTGATGATCGCGTCCAGGCGCCCGGCAGCCAGCGGCAGGATGGCCGCGCTGGGCTTCAGGGCCCGGACGATGCCGGCAGCTTGGCCCAGCACTGGCTCAGCCCGAGCCAGCACTGCACTGGCCACCGCCTCGGTCCCCGGCAACTGGTCCAGGGATAAACCGAGCGCGGGCCGATCCAGGGCGGCGAAGGTCATCGCGCTGCCGGCCAGCAGGGAGTCGATCACTGGGGCCACCGGAGCCAGCGCGCCCGTGGTCCCAGCCAGTCCGTGCATGAACCCGGCCAGTCGGGTTTGAGGGTGTGCGAGCACGCTCAGGAGGCTGCGCGCCGGACCCAGCAGATCACGCACTCCCCCGATCGCGTCGTTGAACTGGGCCCCCCGACCAGCGACCGTGTCGCCCAAGCCGGTCAGTACCCCGCGCAGGCCGTGACGCGTCCGCGGACCGAAGGCGGCCAGAGCGCTGTCCAGATCGACGAAGGCGAGGTTGTGATCGAGTCGCGGGTTGGTGCTCAGCGTAAGCGTCCCGCCGTCGGCCACCCCTCTCCCGCGGTCGTGGCCGGGGAGCAACTCGACGTAGTTGCCACCCAGGACCGAGGCCAGCCGCACCCGGTAGTGGGTGTCGGCGGGCAGCGGCTGCAGGTTGCGCTGGAGCGACAGACCGAGGCGGGCATAGGGGTGCGGCCAGGATCGGGTGGCCGGCTCGGGCGAGATCGTGAGCACCTGTCCCACGCGGGCGCCGCCGATCCGCACGTCGGCGTTCTTGATCAGCTGGCCCGCGTTGGCGACCTCGACGTTAAGGCTGTACGTGGGCGTGAAGGGAAGGCCGTTCTCGGCGATGTAGCTCAGGTACACGGCCACGAGCACGACCAGGATGGTCATCGTGCCGACCATGATGGGGTTGTTGAGCAGCGCCCCGGCGGCTTGACGGGTTCGGTTGTTACTCATCGCAGAAGGTAGTTGGCCAGTCCCGTCAGGGCCCGTCCGCCGGCGGCCGGCGCGGCGTAGCTCGGTTGACTGCCGTAGTGGGCGCTGCATCCCGGCACCGGCGTGGTGGCGTAGTTGCCGCAGGCCCCGTTGTTTGGGGAGACGAGCAGGATGGCCAGCATGTGCGAGGTGGCGTCAAAGCGGGCCAGCGACGCCCCGATGTAGTAGGCCACCGAGAGGAAGTTCTCTGCGAACCCGTGGCGCTCGAGGTTGGCGAACAGCCGCGCGCTGAGCAGTGTCCCCGTCCGCGAGCGGTCCCCGTAGCGGCGAAGCGTGCGCAGCAGAGGCCCGCTGGCCCGCAGCGCAGGCAGCGTATGGCTCACGGCGGCGCCCAGCTGGGCCAGCCCGGGGCGAGCGGCGCTGACGAACGGGCCCAGGTCAGAGGCCACGCGGTCCAGCGCGGGCACCGCGGCATGGATCTGGCGCACCAACGGGGTGCCGTCCACGGCCACCGTGTCGAGCTGGCGCAGGGCGGGCTGAGTGACGGCGAGCATGCCCGGCAGACGCCGCACAGCCTGGGCCAGGCTGCCCGAGTGACCTGCTGTCCTAGCCGAGAGCCCGGCCGCACGGTCCAGGAAGCGCTGCAGGGCGGCTGTGTGGCCGGCCCCATTGGCCGCCAGCTTGTTGGTCGCGTCGACGATCGCGGCCAGCTGACCGCGCTGGCCCGAGAGGATCCGGATCACCTGCCGGGCCAGCCCCAGGGTCGGGTTGGCCCGGCGCAGGATCTGATTGATGTCCTGGCCCCGCGCGGCGGTGGAGATGCCCAGCTCGTTGATGAGCACCGTGAGCCGCTGGCGTGTGGGTGCATTGAAGATCCCGAACAGGTCGAGCAGGCTGACCGGCTCGGTCGTGTGTGACACCGGCACCGTGGGTGGCTGGCCATTGCTCGCCGGCAGCGGTGACGTCGCTGCGCTGCCCGGGTCGCACTCCACGTAGTTCTCCCCGATCAGCCCCTGGGGACGGATACTGCAGGTAGCGTCGCGATGGAAGGGCAAGAACTGGCTTGACACGGTCGCCACGATCCGCGCCTTGAACCCTGGCGTGACGGTGACCCGCTGGATCGTGCCCGCCTGCGCGCCGGCGATCTTGACCAACTGGCCCGGCACCAGACCGCGCGCGTCGTCGAAGATGACCGCGAAGGTCGCATCAGAGCCGCCGCGGGCGACCGATCCGGTGACCACCATTGCTCCCATGCCCAAGGCGGTAACAGCGGCGGCGATTGCTCCCAGGCGCCTCATCGCTGATTGTCGGTTGCCTTGCACACGTTGCCGGTCGCCTTGAGCACGTCGGGGACGATCCACGGGTTGCTGGCGTCAGGGGCCGCGGGCGTCCCGCCGCCGGGACAGGGAGCCAGCAGCCCGGTGCGCCCCCCGTGAAACGGCCCCAACGAGCCCGTGCTGGCTCCCAGCAGACCGAGCAGGCCACTCAGCGAACCCCCTCCCCCCTGCACCGTCAGCTCGCTCTTGAGGTAGTGGCCGTTGGCGTCGTAGGAAGCGGCGGTGGCTCCGCCCACGCCGTTGAAGAACCCCGAGACCGCATCGGGGATGTAGGGCCGCAGCCCGGCCAGGATCGGGGTGAGCGGCGGCAGCGCGGTGGCCAGGGCGCGCACTGCCGGCGTGGCCCGCCGCTCCACGCTCGGAAACTGCGCCAGCGCCCTGCGGGCCCCGGGCAGCAGCGCCTGGACACCGGCCAGCGTGGGGATCGCGGCCTGCGTGGCGGGTAGCACCCGGCGCAGCAGCGTGGCGACGCGCGGCGCTACCGGCCGCAGGTCGCGCAGCACCGGATCGAGCACGTGCAGCGTCGTGTTGGTGTGGGCCAGAACGCGGGTGCCCTGTCGGAGCACTCCAGGCGAGCGGGAGATCGCATCCTCCAGCGCCGCCCGCTCTGCGGCCACCCGGCGCAGAGCTACCGCCGTATTGCTCACGGCGCCGCCCAGGTCCGGGCTTCGCGCCCCCAGGGCCCGAGTGATCTGGGCCGTGGAGGTGAGCAGCCGGGCCAGGGCGAAGCGGTCAGCGACGACCTCGGAGGCCAGGCCCGTGAGCTGGCTGAACGCCGGGTTGAAGTATGGAGACGCCCGGTTGAACTGCGCCGCGGCCGGCGAGGAGACGAGGTAGGCCCCGGACTTGAGGATGCGCTGCAGTTGCGCCCGGACCGGCGGCGTGAGTGAGTCGAGCACCACGTCGAGGTCGACGATGCCGTGGGTCTGGGTGACCGCAATCGTCCCGCCTCCGGGGATTGCCGGGCCGGGCCCCGGCTGGAGGGCAACGAAGCGGTTGGCCACACCGGTCAGGCTGAGCTGGCCGATCCTCGCCACCGTGCCCCGCCGCACGGGCGTGATTCCGGGGTCGGAGATGTCAAGCTCGATGCTGGCCAGGCCGTCCCGGGCCAGGCTCACCGAGCCCACCGTGCCCACCTGGTGCCCGGCCACTGTGACCAGGTCGCCCCGGACCAGCTGGCCGGCATCGTAGAACTCGGCGTGCAGAACGTAGGTCGAGCTGCTGCTCAGCAGGAGGAAGATGACCACCGCCGCAGCCAGGGCCAGCGCCGCCAGGGCCGAGAGTCGGGTGAGCTGAGCGCGTTGCATCGGAGTCGCTCAGCCGCCGATCGGAGCCCGCGCGTTGCCGCCCCAGAAAAGCTGGGTCCCGATCAGCCCGACCAGGTGGACGCCGAGGATGTTGGCCACCATCGACTGCGCGGTGGCCTTCCCCACCCCGACGGGACCCCCGGTCACGTGGTAGCCGTAGTAGACGCACACGAGCACGATGAAGGTGGCCATGGCCAGGCACTTGAAGCCGGCGAACACGAAGTCGGTAGGCGATTGAAACTGCCAGAACAGCTGCAGGTAGCCGCCCGGTGACTCCTGTCCGAGCTGGATCACGACTGCGGCGTAGGAGGCCAGGAAGCCGACCGCGACGGAGATCATGTACAGGAACGGGAGCACCAGCCACGCGCCCAGCAGACGCGTGGAGCCCAGGTAGAGGATCGAGTCCAAGCCCATGACTTCCAGGGCGTCGATCTCGTCCGAGATCCGCATTGAGCCGATCTCGGCCACGAACCCCGTGCCCACCTTGGCCGCCATCATGTAGCCGAAGGCGTAGGGGATCACCTCCCGCAGGTCGCACAGCGCCGTGATGGCCCCCACCGCCGAGGTGGCCCCGACAGAGCGGGCCGCGTAGGACCCCTCGATGCCGCACTGCAGACCGAGGATGAAGACCAGTCCCAGCACGATGACCGAGGAGCCGGTGACGAGGATGCCGGCCTGCCGGATCGCCTCGCCGATGAACTGCAGGACACGCCCGTTGAAGACGCGGATCACTATCCGCCCACAGAAGCGGGAGGCCTCGCCGAACGAGATCAGGGCCTGGAGCGGACGGGCCAGCGGATTCATCGCAGGTTCCCGGTCACCCGGGGCACCGGTTTCATCGCGGGTTCTCGGTCAACCGGGGCACCGGTTTCATCGCGGTTTCTCGGTCGACCCGGCGCAGCGGGATCACCTCGGCGTGTTGAGCGCCGGATGGGTGGCCAGTAGGGTCTGGGTGAACGTGTAGTCCAGCGCGCCGATGCCCAGGAACGCGATCACCACGGCCTGATTGACCGCGCGGCCTACGCCCTCGGCCCCGCCGGAGGCGGTCAGGCCCTTGTAGCAGCAGACGATCGCGATCATGGCGCCGAACAAGGTCGACTTGACCAGCATGGCCTCGAATTCGGCCGTGCTGGCCTGAGCGAAGAAGGTCGAAAAGAAGGGTCCCACCTGAGCCCCGTCAGACAGCGTGACCAGCACCCCGCCCAGCGTTCCGAACAGCAGGGCATAGATGGTGAACAGCGGTGTGAGCATCATCAGCGACAAGAAGCGCGGCACGACCAGGCTCTTGACGGGGTCCACCCCGAGCACCATCAGAGCGTCCAGCTCCTCACGGATCTTGCGGGCCCCGAGGTCGGCGGTCATCGCCGTGCCGGCCACCCCGGCCATGACGATCGCGCAGACCAGGGGCGCAAACTCCCTCATCACGATGATCACGAACAGCCCACCCAGGCGATCGATCGCTCCCAGCAGGTTCAGGAAGTCGCCCACCTCGACTCCGGCCGGACCGTAGGTGAAGGCCAGGGAGGCCAGGATCATGGGAAACCACCCCAGCCGCAGGGCGAACAGGAACTGGTCCACGAACTCGGGCCCGTAGTCATAGGGCGGCGTCAGGGCGGCCGCGAGCGTCCTTCGCAGCAGCAGCATCATCGCCCCGATCGTCTCGATGAAGCCGCGGAGCGGCTCGTAGCCGAACCTCAGGACAGCCTCCACAAACCGCCTCTCCTCTTGCTCACGTCTCGCGCCGCGACGCGTGCGATCATATGACGCGCCGCGTGCGGTTTGCAACGAGGAACAGGGAAGCCGAGCAGCGTCAGGCGGCGCACCTCGTCCCTCGACCAGGAGCCGGCGGAGCCGATCCGCACTATACTTTCTGAAGTATGAGCACCTTCTGGCGCCTGCTCGGCTTCTTAGGTCCCTACCGTCGGGGCGTCACCTGGTCGTTCGTGCTCGCCTTCGGCGCCTTGGGCGCGACGGTGCTCATCCCCTATTTGACCGGGCTGGCCATCAATGCGATCCGGGCCCACAACCATCACGAGCTGATCCTGCTCGCCGTGGCCATTGGCGTCGCGGGGGTGGCGCGCCTGGTACTCAGCGTGCTGCGCAGGCTGATCGCGGGCCAGGTTTCCCTCGGCGTGGAGCTGGACCTGCGCAACCGGCTGTACGGCCAGCTCCAGCGCCTCGAGCTGTCCTTCTTTGACCGCCAGCAGACCGGCCAGCTGATGTCGCGGGCCACGGTCGACCTTCAGTCCGTGCGCTTCTTCCTGGGTTACGGCCTCATCTTCATCGCCCAGTCGCTGGTCACCATCCTGCTGGCCGCCGTGGCCATGTTCATCCTCCAACCAGGGCTGGCGGCCATCTCACTGGCCCCGGTGCCGTTCGTGATCCTGATCGCCAACCGTTACGGGCACAAGTCGCGTCCGGCTATGCAGGAGGCCCAGCAGCGCATCGCCGAGCTCACCGCCGACGCCGAGGAGAACGTGTCCGGCGTACGAGTGGTCAAGGCCTTCGCGCAGGAGGACCGCCAGCTCGACCGCTTCCGCCACACCGTTCAGCGCGTGTTCGACCAGCAGATCCTGGCCACACGGATCCAGGCCCTCTACGGGCCGCTGATCAGCTTTTTGCCCAACCTCGGCTTGGCCGCGATCCTGCTCTTCGGCGGTCGGCAGGTGATCAATGGCTCCTTGACGGTCGGTGCCTTCACCGCCTTCTACGCCTACCTGCTCATGCTGATCTCCCCTATGCGCACGCTGGGCTACATGCTGGGCGCGGCGCAGCGCTCAACCGCATCGGGCGCGCGGATCTTTCAGATCCTCGACCGCGAGCCGGAGATCGTCTCACCCCCCGAGGCGCCCGCGCTGCCTGCCGGCGGCGGCCAGGTGGCCCTGCACGGAGTCGGTCTGACCTTCGCCGGCACCACCCATGCCGCACTGCATAACGTGAGCCTCGAGGTCCCGGCCGGTCAGACGGTGGCTCTGGTCGGCGCCATGGGCTCGGGCAAGTCAGCCCTGGTCTCGCTCTTGCCTCGCCTCTACGACGTCAGCGAGGGAACGGTGCTGATCGACGGAGCCGACGTCCGCACGGTCGGGCTGGAGAGCTTGCGTTCGGCCATCGCGGTGGTCAACGACGATCCGTTCCTGTTCTCGGCCACGGTGCATGAGAACATCGCCTACGCCCGTGCCGAGGCCACGCGCGAGGACGTGCAGCGGGCCGCGGTCGCCGCCCAGGCCCGGGGCTTCATCGAGCGCCTGCCTGACGGCTACGACACGCGCATCGGCGAGCGCGGCTTGACGCTCTCCGGCGGTCAGCGTCAGCGGATCGCCATCGCCCGGGCGATCTTGGCCGATCCCCGGATCCTGATTCTCGATGATGCCACCTCGTCGGTCGACGCCTCCACCGAGCAGGAGATCAAGACCGGTCTCAACGAGGTCCTGGCCGGCCGCACGACGTTCGTGATCGCGCACCGCCTCTCGACCATCGCCCTGGCCGACCGCATCGTCGTGCTCGCCGACGGTCAGATCACCGACGACGGCACGCACGCCGAGCTGCTCGAGCGCTCGGACCTGTACCGCGAGATCGTCGAGAAGGGCATGCCGGACCAGGTGTTCCTCAACCGCAAGCCGACCGAGGTCGAGGTGGCATGAGCGCAGCCGGCTCAACCGAGGACCGGACGGAGCCTCGCCGCGGCCTGGATCTACGCCGGCGGCTGGCCGAGACCGGCGGCCGGGGGCGCAAGCTGCGCGGGCTGGCCGCACTGCTGGCCCCCTACCGGTGGCGGGTGGCGGCTATGTTCGTCGCGCTGGTTGCGGCCACCGTCGCGGCCCTGGCCCCCGCGCCACTGGCCAAGATCGCCATCGACCAGGGGATTCGCCACCACGACGTGGGCGCGCTGGACCTGGTCGTGGTCGCCTTCCTGTGCTCGGCGGTCATCTACGGCGTGGCCACCTACGCCCAGACCTACCTGGTGGGCTGGGTCGGTCAGCGCGCGCTCCAGGACCTGCGGGTGAAGCTGTTCTCCCACCTGCAGGCCCTGTCAGTCGGCTTCTACTCGCGCAACCGGGCCGGGGTGATCATCTCGCGCATGACCAACGACGTGGAGGCTCTTGACCAGCTCGTGGAGGATGGGCTGGCCACGCTGATCCAGTCCAGCCTGACCCTGCTCGGGGTAGTGGTCATCCTGCTCGTGCTCGATTTCCACCTGGCCCTGCTGACGTTCCTCGCCCTGCCGCTGTTGGCCCTCGGCGGCCTGGCCTTCCGCATCGCCTCGGCTGACGCCTACCGCCTCACGCGCGAGAAGATCGCCGCCATCACCGGCTACCTGCAGGAAAGCCTGTCGGGTATCCGTGTCATCAGGGCCTTCGGGCAAGAGCGCCAGCATCTGCGCGCCTTCCGAGGGCTCAACGAGGACAACCGGCGAGTCAACATGACCACCGTGCGCCTGAACGCGGCGTACTTCCCGGCCGTGGAGATGCTGTCGGCGCTGGTCACGGTGGAGATCCTGGTCATCGGCGGGGTCGAGGCCATCAACGGCCACACCTCCACCGGCGTGGTGTTCGCCTTCATCGCCGCCCTGAACAACTTCTTTGATCCCATCCAGCAGCTCTCCCAGCTCTACACCACCTACCAGTCGGGGATGGCCGCACTGGACAAGATCTTCGGTCTGCTGGCCGAGGAACCCGATGTCGTCGATGCCCCCGATGCGGTGGCCCTGCCCCGGATCAACGGTGAGCTGCGCCTGGACAGGGTGGGGTTCCGCTACGGGACCGATGACGACGGCCCCTGGGCTCTGCAGGATGTCGACCTGGTCATCGCCCCCGGAGAGACCGTGGCCCTGGTCGGTGAGACAGGGGCCGGGAAGTCGACCTTCGCCAAGCTGGTGGCGCGCTTCTATGACCCCACGACGGGCGCGCTGCTGGTCGACGGCCACGACCTGCGCAGCGTGACCGCCCATTCCCTGCGCTCGCAGATGGGGATGGTCCCCCAGGAGGGCTTCCTGTTCAGCGGAAGCGTGCGTGAGAACATCTCCTTCGGGCGTCCCGGCGCCTCCGAGGAGGACATCCGCGACGCGGCCCGCGCCGTCGGGGCCGATGACTTCATCATGGCTCTGGAGCAGGGCTACGACACCCAGGTTGGGGAGCGCGGCGTGCAGCTCTCCGCCGGCCAGCGCCAGCTGCTGGCCTTCGCTCGGGCTCTGGTCGCCGATCCGCGGATCCTCGTCCTGGATGAGGCGACCTCCAACGTCGATGTCCACACCGAGAGTCTGATCGAGGAAGGACTGCGCCGGCTGGTCGCCGGGCGGACCTCGATCGTCATCGCTCACCGCTTGTCGACGATTCGCCACGCCTCGCGGATCCTGGTCATGGAGTACGGGCGCATCGTTGAGCAGGGCACCCACGACGAGCTGCTGGATGCGGGTGGGCGCTACTGGCAGCTGTACCGCGACTGGGCTGAGCAGGCCGCCGCATAATCGGTGGCCGTTTTCGTCTCTGCCCTCTCACTGACGCCTGTCAAGGGGACCCGCCTGCGCAGCGCGAAGCGGATCGAGCTGACCGAGGACGGGGCTCGGGGCGACCGGGCGTTGTTTGTCGTCGATGCGCGCGACCGGATGGTCAACGGTAAGCAGCTGGGTGAGCTTCAGAGCGTGGTGGCCGACCTCGACGCCGACGCACACACGCTCGCGCTGACCTTCGCCGACGGCTCCTGCGCCAGCGCGGAGCTGCGCTACGGCGATCCGCTAACGGCACGATTCTTCTCTGAGCTGTATCCGGCCCGGGAGCTGATCGGACCGTGGGCGCAGGCCCTGTCTGAGCAGCTGGGACAGCCACTGCGGATCGTCGCCCCCGAGATCCAGGCGGTCGACCGCGGCCGCGAGGGAGCAGCATCGATCATCTCCCGAGCGTCGCTTCAGCACCTGGCCGGCGTGGCCGAGCAGCCATCGGTGGACGCGCGCCGCTTCCGGATGTTGATCGAGATCGACGGTGTCGACGCCCACGTGGAGGACTCGTGGGTCGGGCGCCAGCTGGTCGTCGGCGAGGCGACCCTGCTCGTACAAGGAAACGTCGGGCGCTGTCTGGTCACCAGTCGCGAGCCGGAGAGCGGCGTGATCGACCTGCCGACTCTCGACCTTTTGGGTAGCTACCGGCGGGACGTGGACAGCACCGAGCCGCTGCCGTTCGGGATCTACGCCCGGGTGCTGGTGCCCGGCGCGGTGAGGGTGGGCGACTCGGTCTCAGCCGACGGTACAGCCGACGCTAGGCTACGGCGCTCGTGAGCTCCACCGAGACCGCACAGCGCTTGGGCATCGAGGTCGCCGACCACGTTGCCGTGGTCACCCTGACCCGGCCCGACAAGCACAACGCCCTGGATCTCGCGATGTTCCAGGCGATCATCGCGGCGGCCGAGCGGCTGCGCAGTGAGCCGGGGGTTCGCGCTGTCGTGCTTTGCGGGGAGGGACCGAGCTTCTGCTCCGGCCTGGACGTGCAGAGCATCATGTCCTCGCCGGCCGGCGCCGAGGCGCTCCTGGAGCCGCTGCGCGGCCCGTCCCCCAACTGGTTTCAGCGCGCCGCCTACGACTGGCTGCGCGTCCCCGTTCCGGTGATCGCCGCCCTGCATGGCAACTGCCTGGGCGGGGGCCTGCAGATCGCGTTGGGGGCGGACGTACGGATCGCCGTGCCGGACACCCGACTGTCGGTGATGGAGGTCAAGTGGGGCCTGGTTCCAGACATGGCCATGACCCGTACCCTCCCCCGCCTCGTCCGCTCCGACGTAGCCAAGGAGCTCACGTTCACCGGCCGTGTGATCAGCGGCACCGAGGCGGCGCAGCTCGGCCTGGTCACCCGCCTGGCCGCCGACCCCCTGGCCGCCGCCCGACAGCTGGCCGCCGAGATCGCCGGGCGCTCGCCCGATGCCGTCCGCGCGGCCAAGCGCCTGTACGACGAGAGCTGGACCGCCACCGCCGAGCAATCGCTGGGCCTCGAGGCTGAGCTCCAGCTGGGGCTGATCGGCTCCCCCAACCAGATCGCCGCCGTGGGGGCCGGGTTCACCAAGCAGCCTGCGGAGTTCGTCGATCCGTAAGCGCCTCAGCCGGACTGGCGCGCTGACCTTTGTTGCGCCCGCCCCAGGTGTCAGTCTGGCTGTGACAGTTGGGGCACAGCAGCAGCAGGTTCTCCAAGCGGTTGTCTCGCCCATCACCGTTGACGTGGTGCAGCTCCAACGAAATCGGCTTTGACCGCCACTCTGTGAGCCCGCACTCCTCGCAGCCCGGACCCTTCAGCTCCGCCATCAGCAGACGACTCTTTAGATGACTCCTGTTCCGTCGCCGACCTGCGGCGAGAATCATATCGATCGGCTCGGCCCGAGGGCGAGGCCTGATCACGCCGCGTCGTATGGCGTCAGCCCATGCGTTCCTGCTGAACCCGAATTTCAGCCGACAGGCGGTGAATGAGTGGCCCGCCTCGTAGAACTCGGCGATCTCCCGCCAGTCGTGCCGCCGGGCGAAGTCAGGACGTGCGCTGATGCCGAGTCTGCGCATGTGAAAACAGACGGTGGGTCGTGAAACGCCGAGGGCCACCGCGATTTCGGCTTGGGTGAGGCCCTCGGCAATCAGTTCCGCGACCCGCCGCCGCGTGGATCCTCGCGCGGGCCGTGGGGAGGTCTCGCGTCTGACGATGTCCCCGCGCCCGACAGCGTGGTGCCAGGCCCCGTTCGAGATGCCGAAACGTTCCTGACACGCCGCGACATCGTGCCCAGCGTCATAAAACACGCTGATCGCCTTCCAGTCGTATTTCCGGCGCCGATCCATTGCAAACACATGTTCGCATGAGTCGCGGACGACCAGGCGAGCTCGGAGCTATCCTTTAGCCTGCGCTGCGGGGTCGTCTAATGGCAAGACGCCAGTTTCTGGAGCTGGTTATCAAGGTTCGAGTCCTTGCCCCGCAGCTCGCGCTTCTACCCTAAAAGCACTCCGTGTCCGTGGACAAGTCAGCCAGCTCGTCTTCACGCCCGCTGACGTCCTCACCGCTCGTAATCAGACGCCGCGCGGCTTGAAGGTCCTCGGAGCGACCCACCGACAGCGCCCCGGCCACCCGGCCGCCGTCGAGATAGAAGATCGAGAAGCCGCCGTCCCCTGGTGACCCGCGCATCACCTCGCGATCCCACTCGTAGGCCGGACCGACGTACTCGATCGAGGCCCAGTCGCTGAGGTCGGAGAAAAAATAGGGCACGACGTCGTAGTCCAGGTCGCGCCCGAGCATGTTCAGAGCCGCTGTCTTGCCCTGGTTGAAGGCCACGTCCCAGTGCTCGACGCGGATCCGCCGGCCCCCGTGGATGACGCTCTCATACTCGGCGACGTCACCCGCAGCGTAGATACCCGGGACCTCGCTGCACAGCCGAGCGTCGACTCGGATCCCTCCCGTCTCGCCGAGCTGCATGCCGCCACCCCTGGCCAAGGTCACGTCGGGTCTGACCCCGGTGCCCAGGATCACCGCGTCGGCGTCCAGCTCGCGCCCGGAGCGCGTGACCACCTTCGTGACGCGACCCCCGGCGCCCTCGAAGCGATCAAGCTCGTCATCGGCAGCGAGCTCGATCCCGTGCTCGCTGAGCAGGTCGTGAAAGTAGCGCCCGGCCTGCTCGCCGAAGCTGCGGCTCAAGGCCAGTGGCTCCATCATCACCATCGCGCAGTGGCTGCCCAGCTCGGTCAGGGACGCAGCGACCTCGCTGGCGATGTAGGACCCCCCGATCAGCACCACCCGCTTGCCCGCGGCGTCTTCCCGGATCGCGTCGCTGTTGGCAAACGTCCGCAGGTAGTGGATGCCCTCCAGCTCGGCTCCCGGCACGTCTAGCCGCCGGACGTTGGCCCCCGTGGCCAGCAGAGCCTGGCCGAAGCCCACCGTCGACCGATCAGACAGCGCCACCGTGCGGGCCGCGGGGTCGAGCCGCATGGCCGAGGTCCGGGTCAGGACCTCGATGTCCTGGCCGGCGTAGAAATCGGCGTCGTTGACCTGGGCGTCGGACCGGGACTCGGTCCCCCGCAGGTAGCCCTTGGACAGGGGTGGACGCTCGTAGGGCAGATCGGGTTCGCGCCCGACGAGCAGGATCGAGCCCTCGGCCCCGGAGCGGCGCAGGCAGCGGGCACAGTTGGCCGCGGCCAGGCCGCCGCCCACCAGCAGGAAGTCGACTAGACGATCGGCCACTGGACGCGCCGACTAATCGGCGCGGGAAGCCGCCGCCCCGTTGGGGGCGAAGCGCGGCGTAATCTCGGACTCCAGGCCCGGATCGAGGATCAGCAGGACCTGGTCCCCGGCCTCGATCATGCTGTCGGCCTTGGGCACGAACCCGTCCCCACCCCGGAGCACGGAGATGATCAGCGAGCCGTCCGGGAGCACTACGTCGCGAACGTGCATGCCGGCGGCCGGTGATCCCTCCCCCACCTCGACCTCGATGATCTCAAGGTGCTCCTCCTCGAGCTGAAGCAGCTGGACCAGTCCGTACTCGGGGACCTCGTGCTCAATCAGGCGCAGGATCAGATCTGTGGCCGACACCGCGGGCTGGACCCCCAGCATCTTGAAGTGAGGCAGATTGCGCGGATTGTTGACCCGGGCCACGATGCGCTCGCAGCCGTATTTCTCCTTGGCCACCTGCGAGATGAGGATGTTGTCCTCATCGTCACCGGTCACCGCGATGACCAGGTCGGCCCGCTGGATCCCCGCTCGCTCCAGCACCCAGAGCTCAGTCGCGTCGCCGTACTGGACGGCGTGCTCGAGCTCCTCATCGACGATCCGGTAGCGCCGGTGGTCTGACTCGATAAGAGTCACCTCACGATCCTTGGTGATCAGCTCCCGCGCCAGGTTCCATCCCACCTTGCCCGCTCCGGCGATGATCACGTACATCAGCTGGGTACTCCCTTCACGGCGCGAGCACGGCCTGCTCGGCCTGGTCGATCGCATGTTGGGTGGGGCAGATGGTGAGCAGACCCTGCTCGGCGTACCAGGCCGCCCGGGCCGGGTCGGCTACGCGGACCACGACGCGGTCGACTTCGTACCGGCGGCGCGCGAGCTGGGCAATGACCAGGTTGGTGTTGTCCCCCCGCGTGGCGGCCATGAACACGTCGGCCTGGGCGATCCCGGCCGCCTCCAGCCCGTCGATCTCCAGCGCCGCCCCCACGGTGAACTTCCCGCCGGCATCCTCCCAGGTGATCGACTGATCCTTGTCCAGGCGCTCGTGTGAGAGCGGGTCTGAGTCGAGCACCGAAACCTCGTTCCCGGCCTCCAGCGCCCGCCTGGCGACCGCCGATCCGACGCGTCCCGCGCCGACGATGAGGATGAACATGGCGGGCACTCTAGATGGTTGCCCGCCGGGGCATGACAGAACTCGCCTAGGGGACGTCGCAGGCGGTCAGGTGACCCGGTCCACAGTCGGCGGCGGGGTCAGCGCGGCAGCCGCGATGACGAACCCGAAAGCCAGCACGCGCACGGCCACACCGAGGCCGCTGGCCGGCATCGGCTCGGCGAACACGATCGGGCCCGCGGCGATCGTGGTCAGGTTGGCGGCGGCGGAGGTCACCGCGATCATCGGCACCGCGGCTCCCAGCTGCAGGCTGCGGGCCGAGATGAGCAGCCCGACCAGCGAGGCGACGAGAATGACCAACGCCAGGGGGTGGATGAGGACTCCGAAGCCCAGCGAGCCCAGGTGAGAGCTCAGCGCTTTGATCGAAGTGTCCGAAGCCGCCCACAGCAGTCCCGCCGACACGGCAAGCAGGGCGGGCTTGTGAGGGCGCAGAGCCAGGGCCGATCCGGCGACGGAGACGATCACCAGGTACACCGCCAGTGTGGAAGGGTCATAGCGCGAGCGCGCAGCATTGGCATCGCCATGCAGGGTGGCGGCGAGGAAGGCCAGGCCGGCGGCGGTGAGCATCACCCCGACCCACTCGCGCCGGGTCACCTCGATCCCGAACAGCCGGTCAGCGACCACGGTCAGCAGCACGAGACCGCCGGCGATCACCGACTGGACAAGCGAGATGGGAGCCAGGGCCAGCGCGCCCACGTGCAGCCCCCAGGAAGCGAGCGCGATAGCTATGCCCAGCGAGTACAGCGGCGAGCTGAAGAGCGCGATCGAGCTGCGCAGTGGGTGACGCAACTGCACCGCGGGAGCCTCACGCGCCCCCCGGAACTTGTAGAGGAACCCGGCCACCGACCCGAACGCGGTCAGTACGGCGAGGACCAGGCCGAGCTCGACGGAGAAACTCATTTGCCGGTCGCACAGTATCGGCCCCTCAGGTGATGAGCGGAATGATCAGCAGGGCGACGATGTTGGCCACTTTGATCATCGGGTTGATGGCCGGCCCGGCGGTGTCCTTGAACGGGTCCCCCACGGTATCGCCGGTCACCGCGGCGGCGTGGGCCTCGGAGCCCTTGCCGCCGTACGCACCGTCCTCGATCAGCTTCTTGGCGTTGTCCCAGGCTCCGCCGCCGGCGGTCATCGAGATGGCCACGAACACGCCGACGACGATCACACCGATCAGCATCCCGCCCAGGGCCTGGATGCTGATCAGGCCCACGACCACCGTGAAGACGATCGGGATCAAGGCCGGGACGATCATCTCGCGCTGCGCGGCCCGGGTGACCAAGCTCACGCAGGTTCCGTACTCGGGCTGGTCGGTGCCCTCCATGATCCCGGGCTTCTCCCGGAACTGGCGGCGCACCTCCTCGACCACCGCGCCTCCAGCCCGGCCCACGGCCTCCATCGACAGAGCCGCGAACAGGTAGACCATCAGACCGCCGACGAGAAGGCCGATGAGCACCGGCGGGTCGCCGATCTGAAAGCTCGCGCTCTGGCCGCGGCCGGTCAACTCCCGCCCGAAGGCGTCGAACAGGACC
>JALYZQ010000004.1 GCA_030948805.1 Actinomycetota bacterium
TCTGTGCATCGGGCTCTGGATTCGCGCCAAGACCGTGGACCAGGATGAGCGCGGTAACGCTGAGCGCCGCGCCCTGTTCGTAGGCCTGTGGCCCCCGACGATCTGGTTGATCGGCGACAGCCTGGCCCGTCACGAGTCGATCCCGGGCCCCCGGCTGCGACGCCACGCGCTCAGACGCCGGGTAAAACTGTGAGGCCGCGCACGCTGAGACGCCGGGGTGACCTTTGAGGCGCCGCGCGCTCAGGCGCAAGGCCAAGACGGTGAGGCTGTCGCCGGCCCGGGCCGCGACAACTGCGGTTATGGGCCTGCGAATCGCCTACGGGCTCGGACTGATCACGGCGCCCACGCGCTTGGCCCGGCGGTGGCTGGGCCCCGCCGCCGCGACGGCGCCGACGCGGGTTCCCCTGCAGGGTCTGGGCACCCGGGAGATCGTCCTGCATTCCGGAGTCGTTCTCACGGCGTTGGGCGATGGGGATCTGCGGCCCTGGCTGGTCGGCAGCATCGCCGGAGACCTCACCGACGTGATCGCCACCGTCGTCCAGCGCCGCGAGTTGCCCCCAGGCGCGGCCATGGCCACGGTCGCCGTGGGGGGCGGGTCAGCTCTGCTGACTGCGCTGCTGTTTGCCGCCGTGGATCGCTGAACCCATGGCGATCGCCTTTGAGAGAGTCGGAGAGGGACCTCCGCTGGTCCTGCTGCACCCGCTGGGCGCCGACCGGCAGGTCTGGGCGCCGGTGGTCGAGCAGTTGCGCGACCGACGCGAGCTGATCCTGATCGACCTCCCGGGTTTTGGCCAGTCGCAGCCGCTGCCCGACGGCAAGCCGACGGCGCGTGCCCTGGCGCAGGCCGTGGTGGGGTTCCTGGGCTCGATCGGGATCGACAGTCCCCACGTGGCCGGCAACTCGCTCGGGGGCTGGGTCGCCCTGGAGATGGGCCTCAACGGCGCGACCAGCTCGACCACGGCCATCTCGCCGGCCGGCCTGTGGCCGGGACCGCTGGTGCCCAAGCCCAGCGCAGCGCACAAGCTGGCCCGCGCCTTACTGCCACTCGTTGGCCCGTTCGCCGCCAGCCGGCCCGGGCGCCAGCTCCTGCTGGGCAGCGCGGTTGCCCATCCCGGACGCGTGCCCAGCGCGGCCGCCGCTCACCTGGTGCGCGTCTATGCCCAGGCGTCCGGGTTCGTCGCTGTCAACAACGCCATGCGAGCCGGGCGCTTCGAGAGCCTGGAACGGATCCGAGGTCCGGTAACGCTCGTCTGGCCCGCCCGTGACCGGCTGGTCAACCGACCCTCCTGGCTACCCGACAACGTGCGCAACGTGGTCATCGCCGACGCCGGGCACATCCCCATGTGGGACCAACCCGAGAAAGTGGCTGAGCTCCTGCTCGCGGCCAGCACTGTCGACACCAGGGTCGGTGCGCGCCCGGGCTCGATCAGGGCCTAAAGCCGCTGATCGGCGGGAACGGCCGCGCGCTGGCGTCCGCCCAGAACGCCGGCCGCCGGAATCCCGATGACCAGGCACAGGGCCGCCGCCAGGAGGAGCGTGTGGTGAACCGTGCTCGCCGTCAGCGGTCCCGACAGAGCGGCCCCGGCCAGCCCGGCGCCCACCGCGGCGCCCAGCAGCCGACCCACTGAGAGCACGGCGGACGTCCGGCCGTGGGCGGACAGCGGGGTGGCGTTCAACGCCGCGCGGGAGGTGGGCACGAACAGCATTCCCAGGCCAAGGCCCACAGGAATCAGCGGCAGCACGGTGACCAACCCGTCCAGGGTCACACCCGGCAGGCCGAGGATGGCCAGGCCCCCGCCGGCCCCGATGAAGCCGAGCACGGCAGGTAGCTGCTCGCCGTGCCGGTCGACCAGGCGCCCGGCCAGGGGCGCGGCCACGCCGACCAGGACCGCGACCAGAATCAGAGCTGCGGATGCGCCCAGGGCCGAGAAGCCGGCCACGCGCTGCAGGTACTGCTCGGCGATGTAGAAGGCGCCGATCATGACGGCGAAGGTCAGGGCGGCGATCAGCGTGGCGGCGAGCACGATCCGGTTCATGCCCGGATGGGTAGTCGGCTCGTCGCTGTGGACCACGCTGGGAACGTGCCGGGCGACGGCCACAGCGACCAGCACGGTCAGGGGAACCAGGGCCCACCAGTCCGCGCGCCAGCCGAAGGCCACCGTGAGCAGGCCGCCCAGCAGCGGCCCGGCCAGGTTCGAGGTGCCGGCGCTGGCGCCCCAGATGCCCAACGCCGTGCCCCGGCGCTCGGGCGGAAAGCCGCTGACCGCTCCGGCCAGTGCGGCCGGGCTGACCAACCCCGCGCCGGCTCCCTGTATCACCCGGGCGACGAGCAACGCTCCGAAGCTCGAGACCAGGGCACCCGCGGCCGCGCCGACGGCGAACACAGCCAGGCCTCCGAGCGCGAGCCGGCGAGCCCCGAAGCGGTCGACCAGTTCGCCGGCCGGCAACAGCAGCAGCGCGTAGGCGCCGAAGTAAGCGCTGAGCACGGCCGAGGTCGAGCTGCCCTTGACCCCGAGTCCGTGGGCCACCGACGGCAGCGCCACGGTGATCAATGTGCCGTCGAGCTGGAGCAGGGCGGCAGCCGCCGTGCAGGCGGCCAGGCGCGTCCAGGCCGACCGGGGCACGGGCGGGCGAGCGTCCTTCTCGGTCACCTGGGGCCGGGCGGTCAGCTTGGGCATCGATTTCAGTATCGCGAGTCCGTGCTCAGAGCCGTCCGATGCGTCAGCGCGGTGACCAGCGCAGCTAGAATCTGAGCATGCCGTCTTACGCTCGCAGCTACGCCGCCGCCGGCCGGACGCTCAGCCGGGACGAGTCCCGGGCCGTGTTCGGACAAGTCATGGGCCTGGTCGCCCTGACCGTCGGCTGCACCGCCCTGGGCGCGTACATCGGGCGCAACCTCACCGGCGGCACGGGGCTGCTGCTGTTCATCGCCGCCTTCGCCTGCATCTTCGGGCTTCAGTTCGCGGCCGCCCGCGGCGCTGAGCGGTTGGCCATCGCGCTGCTGTTCGGGCTCGGCCTGCTGCTGGGGATGGCCGTCGGTCCGGTGCTCGCCGTGTACGCCCGCAGCGATCCGGCGGCCCTGTGGCAGGCCGCGGGAGCGACAGCGGTGTTCGTGGCCGCGATGGGCGCCTACGGCTACGCCACCCGGCGCGACCTCTCGTCCTGGGCGCGGACACTGTTCTGGGCCTTGATCGCGCTGCTCGTATTTGGCCTGGTGACTCTGTTCGTGGCCATCCCCGGCGCCAACCTCATCTACTCAGGGCTCGGGCTGGTTCTGTTCGGGGCCTTCACGATCTTTGACTTCAACCGCCTGCGCCGGGCCAACATGGCCAGCTCGGTCCCGATCGCCGCGGGGATCTTCCTGGACATCTTCAACGTGTTCCTGTTCATGCTGCGCATCTTCGGCGGCGGCGGACGCAGCTAGCCGGTGTCGTCGTCGGGGACGTAGTGGCGAGTCCCGGCGGCGTCCTCCCAGACGCGCATGACCCGTCCTGAGCGGGGATCGCGGAAGCGCTCCACGGTGGCGCCGTAGCAAACGCCCAGGTTCTCCGCGACCCTGAGCCCGGGGAGCTCAACGCGGTGGTCATGGGCAGCCCGCCCGCTGAGTCGGTCATCGCCTGGGCAAGCTAGCAACGCCGCACGGTGCTCGTCCAGCTACGGTGCCGCCATGCCGACCCGGTTCTTCGCCGTGCTGTGCACGCTGGCCGTCGCCGCCTGCGCCAGCGCTTGCGCCGCCTCGACCGGGGGCGCCTCACGCTCGTCCACGGCTCAGACGAGCAGCGCGACGTCGCCCGCCGGCAGCCGGGTGCTGAGCTACGAGGGGATTGCGCTCGAGCCAGGACCACCCCTGGGCTCAGCCGCGACGACGCAAACCAGCCGCGTGGACGGCATCAGCTGCGGGCCGTCCGAGCAGCTGGCCTACCACATCCATGTTCACCTGACCGTGTTTGACAACGGCCACCCATACGCGCTGCCGGCCGGGGTTGGCATCCCCGGATCGGTCACCGAGCAGAGCAGCCAGGGTCCGCTGGCCGTCGGCGGGCAATGCATCTACTGGCTTCACACCCACGCGTCCGACGGGGTCATCCACATCGAGTCCCCGGTGCGACGGCTCTACACGCTGGGAGAGTTCTTCGACCTGTGGAACCAACCGCTGAGCTCAGACCGAGTAGCCAGCCTGCGGGGACACGTCACCGCGTTCGTGAACGGCGAGATCTGGAAGGGCAGCCTGCGCGACATTCCCCTCTACCCCCATACGCTGATCCAGTTCAGCCTCGGCGCGCCGCCGGCTTCGCTGATCAGTGTCGATTGGTCTCAGACGAACCTGTAGCCCCGGCGTCGAGCGCCGGG
>JALYZQ010000015.1 GCA_030948805.1 Actinomycetota bacterium
ACTACACCAAGCGCACAGCCGAGGAGGCACTGCAGCAAGTGCTGGCTGATGCGCGCCGCGGCGCGCTGCCCGGATCGCAGCCGAGGTCCGGGCGGACATTTGACGACGCCTGCTCAGACTGGCTCCGCTACGTCGAGCATGACAAGCAGCGGGCCCCCTCCACCCTCTCGGACTACCGCAACACCGTCCGGTCCTCGCTACTCCCCGAGTTCGGCCATGACACGCCGCTCGAGCGGATCACGACCGAGCGGATCGAACGCTTTCGTGAGCGACTGCTTGACGAAGGCCGATTAACACGCCGGTCGATTCAGAAGCAGCTCGTGCTGCTGTACGGCATCCTCAAGCGCGCGAAACGCCGCGGGTGGATTCCCAGCAACCCCGCCGAGGACGTGGAGCGCGTCACGGTCAAGCGATCAGGCGACTTCAACGTCCTGTCGTCCGAGCAGGTCTCCGCGGTCGCCAGAGCCGCTGAGGGTGAGCAGGACGCCGCGATCTACACGGTGGCGGCGTTCACGGGCCTGAGGCTCGGAGAGTTGCGCGCGCTGCGCTGGCGGGATCTGGACTTCGCCAAGCAGACCGTGCTCGTCCGTGGCAGCTACACGCACGGGCGGCCCGGACCGCCGAAATCCGGGAAGGTCCGCTCGGTGCCGCTGATCGACCAGGCCGCCCGGCCGCTCGACACGCTGAGTCGCCGAGAGCTGTTCACCGGCCCGGACGATCTCGTGTTCTGCACCGAGCTCGGGACGCACATCAACGACGACCGTCTGCGCGAGCGCTTCTACGCCGCGCTCGATGGCGCCGGCCTGGCCGACAAGCGCACCGGAAGCGATCCGATGGTCTTCCACGACCTGCGCCACACGTTCGGAACGCTCGCCGTTGAAGCGTGGCCGCTGCACGACGTGCAGGCCTACATGGGCCACGCCGACATTCAGACCACGATGATCTACGTCCACCACCAGCCGAAGGCTGCGGCGGCGGACAAGCTCTCGCACCTCGTGGCGCAGGCGACGGGCGCAGAAACCGTGTCGCCAACGGTGTCGCGAACTGCCGAGAATGAAGCGCAACTGAGCGCAACTGACAGCACCGAATAGCCCGGAAACACTGGCCCGCGACGGAATCGGTGTCACTCATAATCCGTCGCGCGCAGGTTCGAGTCCTGCCCGGGCCACTGAGCAACCGCGGTGGTAAGCCAAAAACCGCCGGCCGGACGGACGCCAGGTGCAGAGGCGGAGGGATCCGGCTGGCCCGGCGGGGCCCTCTGGCCCGTGCGTGCGCTGCCCGTGGCCCGCCGTCCAAGCGACCCCAATCCACCTCGATCGGCGTCCTCAGAGGGGGGTTGCGACACCAGGGGCCTATACCGGACCCAATCCGCCCCACCGCGCGTCGGTACTCGGATCGAGGTCGAAAGTGGTCGTGTCAAGCTCCCCGGCCCAGCGGGTCTCCCAGATCGCCCGAGCGTCAGCGCGGCCGGGTAGCCCACGGACAGCTGCAGGCCGCCGGATCCGAGTGGGGCGGCGTTCGACGAGGCCCTACGTGTCGGTCGGTAGGAGCCTGCAGCGCCTCCCGAAATGCCGCGCTGATGAAGTGGCTCGCCGTAGACATTGTCGAGGTGGGCGCCAGGGGGGTCACGGTGCGATGCCTCCCCCAAACCCCGGGCGAAGCAGGACGGTCGCGCTCCGCGCGGCCGAGTGGCCGTCTGGAAGAACGCGGTCGCGCGCACACGCGGGTAGACCTCCGGCTGCCGAACCACAGGTGCGCGTTGGCCCCAAGCGCGACCGCCATCGCCTTCACTGCCGTGACCGGCCCGACGAGGGACCCCAACGCAGAGAGCGTGTATCTGCTGCGCGCGGGGGCCGATTCCGCAACCGCAGTGCACAGGGAGCGTGGCTCGTTCGGAGGGTGTGCGCAGCGGGCCACGGTTGAATGGCACGGAAGTTGGCTCCTTTACAGCAGCAGCGACGGCAACCTCGCCGCGATCGAGACCGCCGGCGCCCACCGCACGATCGAGCTCAGCGGCCTCGCTCGCCGTCTGCTCAGAGGCCGGCAAGGCCTCGACGCCCACTGGAGCCGGTAATAGCAGAGCGCGGCGGTGATCTGGTCACGCTGGGGGTTCCGCGGTCCAAATGGAGGTAGCCTTCGGGCAGTGCAAACTCCGTCGATCGCTAGACCGGAGTCAAACGCGGAAGCTACGAGGCGGCCATGAAAAAGGTCCTGGAACTCCTGTTGTGCATCCTGCACCCGATCGCCGTGGTGTTGATCTGGATCAATCTTGCGGTGCGTAGCGATCTCGGCTTGATCGCGAAGCTGACCTGGGGGATTGCCAGCATCGTCCCGTTCGTTCCGTTCGTATACGTGCTGACGGGGAACGACTTCATCTAGGCCAAGACCTAGACGCGGCATGCGGCTGGGCCGCCAAACGCTGCGCGCTGATCGATGCCGGCGCCCGGCGCGATCAATCCGGGTACTCGTCCTTGCGCCAGGTGCGGGGCTCCTCGGGCTGGGCCTTCGGCGTGCGCTCGAGGAGGAAGTTGTGGTACGGAGCGACAAACGGGTCGGGCGCCATCACCGTGTAGGTGTGGTACACGGTCCCGTTCTCGCGTGCAAACGCGATCCAGCCGGGCCCCTCACGCAGACCGTCCTTGAGATCCGCGCCGACCTGGTGCGACCACTCCTGCAGCCAGCCCGGTGGGCTGTCGATCATCGCCTTGACCTCGGGGATCTCCTGTGCCTGGTCCTCGGTCATCGCCAGGGCGAAGTCGAAGGGGAAGTCGGTCTCATAGGTGGAGACGTAGGGAAGCTGCCAGCCCATCCGCTGCTTGTAGGCGACCAGGCGCTCGATCGGCGCCCGCGAGAAGCAGATCAGCGTCACGTCACGGTGGTTGAGGTGGACGAGCCCGCCGTCGAGCCCGTCGCCCAAGCTGGTGCACCCGGGGCACGCTCCGACCTCGTAGTCAGGGCCGAACATGATGTTGTAGGCAAGGAGTTGTGAGCGGCCTTCGAAGAGCTCGGCGAGCGTCTTCTTCCCGTCCTCGGTGTCGAACACGTACTCCTTTTCCACGGGAACCCAGGGAAGCTGACGACGCTGCTCGGCCACGCTCTGCCCCAGCTTGGCATGCTCGGCCTCGAGCTTCGCAAGTTCGTTGCGGGCCGCCTGCCATTGCTCACGGGTCCCAATCTTGTAGTCAGGCATCGGTTCCTCCTTTGGCGTTCGTCGCGTCGGTGTGGGCGACAGTCGAGGGATCGTCGGCCGCTGCTGCCAACGCCCCATAGGTTAAGACTGCCGCGCCAGACCGAACTCATCGCCGGCTCCCGCGGCCAAGGACGCCATCCGGCGTTCCCGGCTCGGGACGCTCCAAATCAACGGGATACATCACGCTGTCGGGCTCGGCCTCTGATCTAATCGTCTGGTCCGCATAGGCCAAGGACGAGGGAGAAGGCATGGGTGCGCAGTGGAATGATGGGCGGCGCTTCGAGGGAAGGGTGGCGGTGGTTACCGGAGGCGGAGGGACGCTTGGTGGAGCTGTTGCCAGAGGCTTCGGTTCGGAGGGCGCCTCGGTGGCCCTTGGCTATCGCTCCTCTCACGACCAGGCCGCGAAAGTCGTGGCGGAACTGGAGGGCCTGGGCGAGCAAGCTCACTGCGACCACCTCGACGTCACCGATCAGGACTCGGTAGACGCGTTTGTCGCCGACGTCGCGGAGCGCTACGGTCGGTTGGACGTCCTCGTCAACGCCGCTGGTCGCCTCGACGAGGCGGACACGGTGAGATTCAGCGAACTGGACGCAACCGCGGCGAGCGCCCTGCTTCAGGTTGATGTGATCGGAGCCTTGCGGATGGGTCATGCAGTGAGGCCGATGATGCTCGAAAATGGCGGCGGTGCCATTGTCAACTTCTCGAGCACCTACGGGAACGGGACAAACCCCGAGAACGCAATCAACTTCGTTCCCGTCACCTACTCCACCGCGAAGGGAGCAATCCGCGGCTTCACCACCACCCTGGCCCGCGACCTGGCCCCGGAAATCCGCGTCAACGCGCTTGCCCCCGGCCCGATCTCAGGGGAATGGGAGACCGAGTGGGGAGTCTCCCCCGAGCACATCGAGGAGGCAATCGCGATGAACCCGCTGAAGCGTTTCGGCAAGCCGGAGGAGATCGCCGAAACCGTCCTGTTCTTGGCCTCCGACGGGGCGGGGTACATCACCGGTCAGGTGATCCACGTGGACGGCGGCTGGGTGGTGGCCGGTTAGACGTGGCCTGCTCCCCAAGCCGACCAGGAGTCCCTCGCAGCCATGTCTCCAACTCAGCAATTCCGACGTCCCGGGCCGCATTCCACGGCGTCACACAGCTCTTCTCGGCCATCTTCCCGTAAGGGGCGTCGACGGGCGCTTCAGCTCCTGGCTGGCGTTCGCGACCGTCGGGGTTCGCGCCGGCTGGGCTGGGCGCGATCGGGACGGCGATGATCCCGTATACGCCGGCGCGCCGGCTCGGCGTCCGGAAGCGGGATCCCTCCACGCGGCCGGTTGGGCGCGGGCGGTGGGGGCGGCTCTGGACCCCCACCCCCACCATCGTCGGTCGCTGACGGACCCGAAGTGGGGCCCGAACGGTTGGACAGAAACAGCGCTGGAACGATCATGATCGTCACGATGAACCAGGGGATACACAGCCACCACAGCTCCATGGCCACCGAATCCGGCATCGACGGATTGAGCAGCATCACCGCCACGTAAGCTGGCACCGGAACACAGACGATGAGCACGGTCAGCAGGACCCGGACTACCAGGCTCGACTGTCTCCTCGGCATCGTGGCAATCCTACCGGTGGCTCCGCCCAACGGCGCTCGTCAAAGTCCAGGTGCATGAGCCAAAGCCGCCTCGAGATCCCCCGCCGTCTGTCCTGCGCCGTCGACCAGGACGACGATCCAGGCCGCCGGGCCTGGCTTGCGCAGCTCCCGGCACAGCTAGCGGAGCTTGCCTCGCGGTGGTCGCTGCAGATCGGCGCGCCGTACCTGCCCGGTGGGTGCTGCGCATGGGTTGGCGCAACACGCGACCGGACCGGCCGAGAGCTGGTGCTCAAGGCCCAGTGGCGACACCCCGAGGCCGAGCACGAGGCCGACGCGCTGGAGGTCTGGGACGGCGACGGGGCCGTCCGCTGCTTTGCCGCCGACGTGCTCGGGAACACGATCGCGTTGCTGCTCGAGCCATGCGTGCCGGGTACGCAGCTGGGCAGCGCCCTCCCGGAGTACGACCAGGACGCCGTGATCGCCGGGCTTCTACGACGCCTGTGGGAGCACCAACTTCCTGAAGACCACCGCTTTGGCACCCTGCGAGCGATGTGTGACGACTGGGCTGACGGCTTCGAGCGTGACGTCGCAAACAACACCCGTGGTCTCGATCCTGAGCTGGCTCGCTACGCGGTCATGATGCTGCGCGAGTTGCCCCGCACGGCCGGACGGTCAGTGCTGCTGTGCACCGACCTGCACGCCGAGAACGTCCTGGCCTCAGAACGCGAGCCGTGGCTGGTCATCGACCCCAAGCCGTTTATCGGCGACCCCGCCTATGACGCCGTCCAGCACATGCTCAACTGCGACTCCCGGCTGGCCACCAACCCGGTCGCCCTGGCCCGGCGGATGGCCGAGCTGCTGGGAGTCGACCCCGACCGCCTGCGGCTGTGGCTTTTCGCGCGCTGCGTACAGGAGTCCTGGGGGGATGAGACCCTGCGTGACCCCGCCCGACGCCTCGCTCCCTGACGGCGGTCCAGGGGGTGCCCGGCGGTAGGCTCTAGTCGTGACGCATGAGCAGGCGATAGCTGAAGCCGCTCGGCGGCGTGAGTCCGATCCCCAGGCCAGCTGGATCGTGACCCAGCGGGAGAGCGAGTGGACGGTCGCCCGCATCGCAATCGCCTCCTCCAAGCCGACCGGGACGGCGACCAAGCCGCCCCCGGTCCCCCCGCGCAATGACCCGCACTCGGCGGGCGAGCGAGCCGCTTGGTTTGCCGCCGGCGGCTGAATGCTCTTTGCTGGCTTCTCCGCCGTCGATGTGAGCACCCCGCGGGGAACGATTCACGCCCGGATCGGGGGCTCGGGGACGCCGTTGCTGTTGCTGCACGGCTTCCCTGAGACCCATCTGATGTGGCACGCGGTCGCGCCGGCGCTGGCCGAGCACTTCGAGGTCGTGGTGGCGGACCTGCCTGGATACGGGGGCTCGTTTCGGCCCCCGGTGAGCGCTGACCACACAGCGCACAGCAAACGCGCCATGGCCGCCGATCTGGTGGCCGCGATGGCCGAGCTCGGCCATCCGGAGTTCGCTGTCGCCGGCCACGACCGTGGTGGCCGGGTCGCCTACCGGATGGCCCTTGACGCTCCCGCGGCCGTCAGCCGACTGGCCGTGCTGGACATCGTTCCCACCGCGGAGCTGTGGTCTCGGGCCGATGCGAGCCTGGCCCTCGGCTATTGGCACTGGGGGTTTCTCGCCCAGCCGGCGCCGTTGCCCGAGGCACTGATCCTGGGTGCTCCCGATGGCTTCTGGGTCGCGGTGCAGCGGATGGGGATCAAGGCTGACGCTCGGTACCCCGAGGAGGTGATCGCCGCCTACCGCGCGCAGCTCACCGAGCCTGATGCCGTCGCCGCCATGTGCGAGGACTATCGGGCCGGCGCGACGATTGACCGCCAGCTCGATGAGCAGGACCGCGGTCAGCGGACGATCGACTGCGCCGTCCGCGTGCTGTGGGGCGCCGAGGGCGCCCTGCCGCGCTTCTATGAGGATCCGCTGACGCTATGGCGGCCCTACGCGGCAGATCTGAGCGGAGCCTCGATCCCGGACGCGTCCCACTTCCTGGTCGAGGATGAGCCGCACGCGGTAGCCGCCGATCTGCGCCAGTTCCTGTCCTGAGGGCGCGGAGCACCTCTAGGACCCCCTCATCCCAGGCGATCACCGTCCCGGTACCACGGCCCGGGCCGGGGTGAACCCCTTCGAAGTCGCCGGCGGCCAGGTCGTGGTCCTCGACCGCGACAGCCAGGCGGCGCACCGCCGGGTCCATCGACGGCCCCTTGGGGACAGCCCAGGAGCGCAGAACGTCGCCGAACTGGAGACGAAGATCGAAATGAAGCGTGGTCGCATCGTGAAGCTGGACCACGAAGCGAGGGGCGGCCGCGGCAGGCGAGGTGGGTTGCGAGCTCGACCTCGGCGGATTCTCCCAGCTGTGGCACTGTCTGGCCGTGACATCGCCCGAGGTCTACGCCTCCCGTGCCGAGCGTGCCTACTGGGCCATGCGCCGTCGTTTTGCCCGCTCTGACGGGCTCTACCGGCGACCGGGCCGCCTGCACTGGCCTGGTGCACCCGATCATCTGTGGCCTGTGGCGCGAGCCTTTGTGGCCACGCTGGACCTGGCCGGGGCCGGTGGTGAGCTGACCCCCGGCTTGGACCTCGACCGAGAGGTCATCCAGCATGTGGCGGCGCTGGAGCACTACTGGGATCCGTCGGGGCCTTATCCCGCCTACGCCTCAGATCCGCCCGGGGTGCCCTGGGGAGGGGATCTGTACTACGACGACAACGCGTGGGTCGGGCTGGGTCTAGTTCAGCTCGAGCGGATGCGCGCGGGCGCTGGTCACCTGCCCCGGGCACGGCAGCTGTTTGACTTCGCCGTCGGCGGGTGGGATGACCGCCCGGACGTGCCCAGCCCCGGAGGCGTCTTCTGGGTCCAGCAGGGCCGCGGAGCCGGGCGGCGCAATCATGACCGCAACACCGTCTCCAACGCTCCCAACGCCGAGCTGGGCCTGCACCTTCGCGAACTCACGACGCGGGAGTCCCGGGACGACGGCACGTACGCCCAGTCAGAGCGGATGTACCAGTGGGTTCGGGCGAGCCTGGGCTGCTGTCCGCGAGGCGACCCAGCGGGGCTGTACTGGGACAAGATCCGCGCCGACGGCAGCATCGACCGAGCGCTGTGGAGCTACAACCAGGGCAGCATGATCGGAGCTGGCGTGCTGCTTGAGCGGCTGGCCCCGGACTCCGGGGAGTTTCTGGCGCAGGCCGAGGCGACGGCGCGGGTCGCCCTGGGCCACTACCAAGGGCACTACTTCGACCAGTCGCCGGCCTTCAACGCGATCTTCTTCCGCAACCTGCTGCTGCTGCACGACGCCACCGCGGACACAGCACTTCAGGACTCGATCCGGCACGCCCTGCGTGGCTATGCCGATCAAGCGTGGAATGAGCAGCGCGATGACGCCGACCTGTTCTGCCCCCGGCGCGGGGCGGTGAGCCTGCTCGACCAGAGCGCGCTGGTTTCCGTCCAGGCGCTGGTGGCCTGGGACGAGCGGAGCTACAGCCGGCTGGCTTAGAGCAGACCGGCCATGCCCCGGCGGACGGCTCAGTAGCCTGCAACGCGTGCTGACCGAGGAGCGCCGGGCACGAATCCTCGACCGCTTACGGGTTCAGGGTCGCGTGCTGGCCGCTGACCTGTGGCGCGAGTTCGACGTCTCGGCGGACACGATCCGGCGCGACCTGCGCGAGCTGGACCGGGCCGGGCAAGTGCGTCGCGTGCACGGTGGCGCGCTGCCGCGGCAGGGTGACTCCTCCTCATTTGGAGCCCGCGCAGCCCGCGCCCCCCAAGCCAAGACGTCGATCGCGCGCCGCGCGGCTGGCCTGGCTCGCGACGGCCAGGTCATCCTGCTCGACGGGGGCACCACCACGCTGGAGGTGGCCTTGGCGCTGTCCCCCGACCTGCAGGCGGAAGTGATCACCAACAGCCTGCCCGTAGCGCTGGCCTTGGCTGAGCACGAGCATGTGGAGGTGGCGGTGGTGGGCGGAGGGCTGCGCCGCCGCTCCCGCGTGACGGCGGGTGCTGTGGCCGTCGGTGCGCTGCGTTCGGTACGCGCTGACCTCCTCTTCCTCGGCGTCTGTGGGCTTCACCCCGAGATCGGAGTGACCGTCGACGACGTCGAGGAGCGCCACGTCAAGGCGGCGATGATCCACGGGGCGGCCGCTGTCGTGGGCCTGGCCGACCACGACAAGCTGGGCACCGCGCTGTCCTATGTGGTCGCTTCGCTGAGCGAGATCACCTACCTGGTCACCGATGCCGGTGCGGCGGCCGCCGCCCTGGCGCCCTACCGGGCTCTGGGCATCGAGGTCCTCACGGCCTGACGGTCCCTACACTGGCTCCATGGCCCCGAGCTTTGTCACCCGCTCTCTGATCCGGGCCGTCGACCACGTACCTGGCCTCCGTAGGATCCCGGCCGTCAGGCTGCTCGCGATCGCCGAGCTTGGGCTCATCGCCCGCGATCACCTGTTGCGGTTGACGCCCGAGGAGCGCCGGCGTCTGATCACCTTGGTCCGCCACGGTCACGGACGTCCGAGCCACCTGACCACCGTAGAGCGCGAGGAGCTCGCCGTCCTGGTGGCCAAGCTCGAGCCGCGTCGGCTCGTCGGTGAGACCGCCGAGCGCCTGTCGCCGGTTCCGCTGCCCAAGCGCATGGTGCGCGGTTCGGCCCGGTCGCGCCAGGGCAATCATAAGCGGTAGCGCTCCAGCGCCTCCCTACGGGCTCGCTTGTGGTCGACTATCGGCGCGGGGTAATCCCGGCCGATGCGACAGCCGGCCCGCTCCTGGGCCTCGAGCGGCATCGTCCAGGGCTCGGTCAGGTACGGCCCTGGAACGCGTGCCAGCTCGGGGACATAGCGGCGCACGTACTCGCCGTCGGGATCAAAGCGCTCCTGCTGACGCGCCGGATTGAAGATCCGCCGGAAGGCGGGCTGGGGGTCCACCCCCACTGAGGCGATCCACTGCCAGTTGCCGTTGTTGCTGGCCTCGTCGCCATCGAGGAGCAGGCGCATGAACCAGCGCTCCCCCCACCGCCAGTCGATCCCCAGGTCCTTGGTCAAGAAGGAGCCGACGATCAGCCGCGCCCGGTTGTGCATCCACCCTTCACGCCGCAGCTGCCGCATCCCGGCGTCGACGGACGGATACCCGGTCTGCCCGGCGCACCAGGCGTCAAAGCGCGTGCGCGATTTGCTCCAGCTGATCGTCCCGCGGTAGCGCTGCTGATGCTCTGAACGCACGTTGGCCGGGAAGTGACCCATGACGTGCGCGTAGAAATCACGCCAACAGAGCTGACGGCGGAAGGCCTGCGCCCCCGGCCCCGGTCCCAGTCGGCTCTCGATCTCACGTGGCGAGACGCACGCGAAGTGCAGGTAGGCGGAGAGGCGGGAAACGTCGGCCCGGGCTAGGAGGTCACGGCCCTCGTGGTAGGTCTCCACCGGCCCGGACAGGAACCTGCTCAGGGCCTTGCGGGCAGCGCCCTCGCCGCCGGGCGCGGGGTGGCTGCACTCCTGCTCGAGCCCCAGATCGTCCAGCTCGGGCCGCAGGCCGGGGTCAAGTGTGTCCGGTGGCGCGCCCAGCTTGCGTGGGGCGCCCAGGACGCGCCGCCGTGGCTGGCCCGACCAGTTGCGATAAAAGGCGGTGAACACCGTATAGGGG